>JALSTE010000023.1 GCA_026983855.1 Acidimicrobiia bacterium | reverse complement strand
GCCCGGGCTGGGGCTGGGGCTGGGGGGAAAGATCGGGGAGGTCATGCCGCGGCGGACTCCGAGCCCGAGGCCATCAGCAGACCGATCCGGTTGCGGTCGGCCTCGGCCCCATCCATGGTGGCCACCATGCGACCCCGGTACAGCACCCCGATGGTGTCGGACAGGCCCATGACCTCGTCCAACTCGGCCGACACCAGGACTATGGCCGTGCCCCGGTCCCTCATCCGCACCAACTGGGAGTGGATGAACTCGATCGAACCCACGTCCAGGCCCCGGGTGGGCTGGGCCACCAGCAGCACCTCGAGGGGGCGGGACATCTCCCGGGCCACCACCACCTTCTGCTGGTTGCCCCCCGAGAGCTGGCCCACCGGCACGTCCACCCCCGGGGTCCTTATGTCGAACCTCTCCACCAGCTCGACGGCGTGACGGGCCATGGCCCCCCGGTTGCGCACCAGACGACGTGAGAAGGGGGCCCGGTGGTACTGGTTCAGCACCAGGTTGTCGGTGATGGAGAAGGGGGCGATGAGGCCGTGGCGGGAGCGGTCCTCGGGGATGTGACCCACACCGAGCTCGGCTATCGCCCGGGGGTCCAGTCCCACCAGGGATCTTCCCTTCAGGGTCACCTCACCGGACACCACGGGACGCATCCCCGCCAGGGCCTCGACCAGCTCCCGCTGTCCGTTGCCCTCCACCCCGGCCACCCCGAAGATCTCCCCGGCCCTGACCGCGAGGCTGCAACCGTCGACGGTGATGGCCCCCCGGTTGTCCTCCACCCTGAGGTCCCTCACCGAGAACACCACCTCACCGGGAGCGGACTCACCACGCTCGACGGTGAAGCTCACCTCACGACCCACCATCATCGACGCCAGTTCGGCCTCGGTGGTGTCCTCGGGTCGGGTGTGGCCCACGACCTTCCCACCCCTGAGGACGGTGATGCGGTCGGCCACCGCCAGCACCTCCCTCAGTTTGTGGGTGATGAAGATGATCGACTTGCCCGAGGCCACCAGCTCCCGGGTGGTGGAGAGGAACTCGTCCACCTCACCGGGGGTCAGCACCGCGGTGGGTTCGTCCAGGATGAGGATGTCGGCGTCGCGGTAGAGGGCCTTGAGCAGCTCCACCCTCTGGCGGATCCCCACCGAGAGGTCCCCCACCAGGGCGTCGGGGTCCACGGGCAGGCCGTAGGCCGAGCTGAGCTCGGCCAGGCGGTGCCGGGGGCCGTCCATGTCGAGCACCCCCCGGTGGACGGTCTCGGCCCCCAGCACCACGTTCTCCAGCACACTGAGGGTGGGCACCATCTGGAAGTGCTGGTGAACCATGCCGATGCGCTCGGCGATGGCGTCGGCGGAGGAGGTGAAGGCCACCTCCCGGCCCTTCACCCTCATGATGCCCGAGTCGGGTCGGTAGAGACCGAACACCACGTTCATCAGGGTGCTCTTGCCGGCCCCGTTCTCACCGAGCAGGCAGTGGATCTCCCCCTGCTCCAGTGAGAACGAGACGTCGCTGTTGGCCACCACACCGGGGAACGTCTTGGTGATGCCCTCCAGCTCCAGGACCCGATGGCCCGCCTCCCCCATGTGGGCTCAGCCGTCCAGGGGTTGCCCGGTGATGGGATCCACCCCCGTGGAGATGGAACCGTCGGCCAGCCCGGCCCGGAAGTCCTCCAGGGCCTTGACCGCGTCGGCGGGCAGGTCGGCGTCGTGGGCCGGGGCGTAGTCCATGCCGCCGTTGGCCGCGGTCAGGGTGAAGATTCCGCTCTGGAAGTCGCCGCTGAGGACCATGGCAATCTGGTTGAACACCCCGAGGCCGACGTCCTTGATGGCCGAGGTGGCCAGTCGATCGGCCCCCTCGATGGCCCCACCCTCGAAGGTGGTGTAGTACTCGTCGGTGTCCACGCCGATGACCCAGGCGCCCTTGGCCGCCGCGGTCTTGATGCCCGAGGACCCGGTTGGACCACCGGCCCCGAAGATGACGTCGGCCCCCTCACCCAGCATCTGCTCGGCGGTGGCGGCGCCACCGGTCACGTCGGTGAAGCTCTCGTGGTACACGATGCGGACGTCGACGTCGGGATTGGCCGTCTCGGCGCAGTGCTTGAAGGCGTTGGCGAACCGCACCACGGGGGGAACGGCCTCCACCCCGGCCACCACCCCGATCACGTTGGACTCGGTGAGGGTTCCGGCGAAGCCACCCATCATGCAGCCCCCCTGGTCATCGGCGGCCAGCACCCCCACGTAGTTGTCGGGGTACTCCTCCTGGAACTGGTCCACGCCCACGTAGGTCACCTCGGGGTGCGCCTGGGCCTCGGCCAGGGTGTCGGAGGCCAGCATGAAGCCCACGGTCACCACCACCTCGGGGTCATCGTCGAGGATGCTCTTGAGGTTGGTGGTGTAGTCGGCCTCCGAGGCGGTCTCGATGAACCGGTTCTGCACCCCGAAGCACTCGGCCGCGGCGGCGAAGCCCTTGTACACACCCTCGTTGAAGGTGCCGTCGTTGATCTTGCCGATGTCGGTGACCAGCCCGATGTTGAAGCCCTCGGGCACCGTCACCTTGTCCTTCACGGCGTTGCAGGCGTCGGCGAACTTGCCCACCAGGAAGGTGTCGCCGGAGGCCGTGCCACCCCCGTCGCTCCCTCCGCCACCGTCCCCGCCGGTGTCGCCACCGGTCTGGGCCGCGGTGGTGGGGGCCGCCTGGTCGTCGCCGCCACCGCTGTCGCCACAGGCGGCCGCCACCACGGCCAGGGACAGGACTACGGCCAGTATCGTGAAGAGCCGTCTAGCTCTCATGGGATTCTCCTTGGTTGTCCGGATCAGGGTCGATCTGTGGTTGGGAACCCGAGGCCAGGGCCTCGGCTATGGAGCGGGTGTAGTCGGGTCGGAGCACCCCCACCTCGGTGAAGATGGCGGTGACCAGTTCGTGGGGGGTGACGTCGAAGGCGGGGTTCCACACCTCCACGTCGGGCGGGGTGGTGGCCTTCCCGTTGAAGAAGCGGATCTCCCCGGGGTCGCGCAGTTCGATCTCGATCTTGTCGCCGTGGGCGGTGTCGGGGTCGAAGGTGGACAGGGGTGCGGCCACGTAGAAGGGCACCCCGGCCCGGGCGGCGTTCACGGCGTGGCTGAGGGTGCCGATCTTGTTGGCCACGTCACCGTTGGCGGCGATGCGGTCGGCCCCCACCACCACGGCGTCGACCCGACCGGACCCCAGCAGCATGGCCGCGGCCGAATCGGGCAGCACGGTGACCGGGATCCCGGCCCGGTGCAGCTCCCAGGAGGTGAGGCGGGCCCCCTGGAGCAGGGGTCGGGTCTCGGGGGCGTACACCTCCACCGGATGACCGGCCTCGGACTTGGCGTAGACCACCCCCAGGGCGGTTCCGATGCCGAGGGTGGCCAGACGACCGGCGTTGCAGTGGGTCATGATCCGGTGTCGGGTGGCCAGCTCCGTGGCCCCGTGGCGGCCCATGGCGGCGCAGGCGGCCCGGTCCTCGTCTATCACCCGCTGGGCCTCCACCCGGGCCAGTTCCCTGACGGCCTCGACGGTGTCGCCCCCCATGGCGGCGCTCCGCACCCGGTTCACGGCCCAGGAGAGGTTGACCGCCGTGGGCCGGGCGGTGCCGATGCGCTCACCCGCCTCGGCCAGGATCCGGCGGGCCTCGGTCACGGTGGCGGGGGCCCCCTCGTCGAGGGCCACGACCAGGCCGTAACCACCCACCCCACCGATGGCCGGGGCCCCCCTCACGGCCAGGCGAACGATGGCGTCGACCACCAGGTCCACGGTGGTGAGCTCGATGACCCTCTCCTCGGCCGGGAGCAGGGTCTGGTCCAGAATGCGCAGGCGGCCGTCGGCCCACACCACGGTGGCGGGACCTTCCCCCGGACCGGAGGTCATCTCGTCCCGCCCGAGCGGATCGCTTCTCCCAAGGTTCCCCTCCGTCCCGGGACCACCACCGGGGTGGTCCGTGGGGGTCGGTCGACGCCGGTGTGGGACATGTGACGTTCCCCACCGACGAGTGGTCGATGCCGTCGCTTGCACATATGTGCACGGTCTGCACGTCTGTGTATCGACTTCCGTGGGAAACTAGCATCCCGTTGCACCGGCCTTCAACGAACTTCGCTTCCCCCGACCGCGGCCACCCCTCATCGGAGGAGACACCCATCCACCCCATCCCCGAAGTCAGCGAACTCCTGGACCTCAGCGGCCGCCGTGTCCTGGTCACCGGCGCCACCGGGGGGATCGGGTCCGTGCTGTGCCGGCGTCTGGCCGCCGCCGGGGCCACCCTGGCCGTGCACTGCCGCCCCGTCGACAGCTCCGTGGAGCGGGCCCGGGCCCTGCTGGCCGACCTGCCCGGCCCGGCCCGGGGGAGCGTGGTCGTCCCCGTCGACCTGGCCCGGGAACCGGCCCGCTGCGTGGCCGACGCCCGCCGGGCCCTGGGGGGGCTGGAGGGTCTGGTCAACAACGCCGCGGTGGACGTGGCCGGGGACGTCTCCGACGACTGGTCGGCGGTCCGCGCCGTGAACCTCGATGCGGTGATCGCCACCACCACCGAGTTCGGCCACCCCGAGCCCGGGAATCCGGGGGACGCCCATGGATCGGGCGCCGGGTCCGCCAAACGGGCGGTGGTCAACGTGGCCTCCATCGAGGGCCACCACCCGGCCCCCGGCCACGGTCTCTACTCCACCGCCAAGGCGGCGGTCATCGCCCACACCCGCTCAGCCGCCCTGGAGATGGGACCCCGGGGAATCAGGGTGAACTCGGTCTCCCCCGGGTTGATCCACCGGGAGGGACTGGAGGAGGCCTGGTCCGATGGGGTGGAGCGCTGGCGGTCCGCCGCCCCCCTCGGCCGCCTGGGCACCCCCGCCGACGTGGCCGACGCGGTGCTGTTCCTGTTGTCCGACGCCGCCCGCTGGATCACGGGGATCGACCTGGTGGTCGACGGCGGCATGCTCTCCCGTCCCACATGGTGATGAAGTCCCCCACGCCGAACCAACCTCCCCGGTGGTGCCCCCGAGATCAGGGATGACAACGATGGTGAACCCCACCCCCGACGACACCCCATCCGAACCCGCCCGGCCCGACCTGAGACTGAGGGCCGCCGCGGTGGTGACCATGGACCCCTCCGGGAGGATCGTCACCGACGGGGTGGTGGACGTGACCGGCGACACCATCAGCTGGGTGGGGCCGGCCGGCGAGGCCCCCGACCCCGGCGGAGCCACGGTGGTCGACGTCGGGGGCCTCCTCCTGCCCGGCCTGGTGAACGTCCACTGTCACTCCCCCATGACCCTGCTCCGGGGGGCCGGCGAGGGTCTGCCCCTCCAGCAGTGGCTGACCGGCGTCATGTGGCCCCGGGAGGCCCTCATGGATCCCGAAGACGTGTGGTGGGGGATGACCCTCGCCGCCGACGAACTGCTCCGCTACGGGGTCACCACCACCTGCGAGATGTACCTGTGGTCGGAGTCCCTGGGCCGGGCCGCCTCGGCCGCCGGTCTGCGTTCGGTGGTCTGCGCCCCGATCGTGGAC
>JALSTE010000022.1 GCA_026983855.1 Acidimicrobiia bacterium | reverse complement strand
CGCCACCCACCGCCGCCGGGGAACCCGCACCATTCTCGGCGCCACCCACGACGGCCGGGGAACCACCACCACCACCATCGTCGCCGCCACCCACGCCCGCCGGGTAATCCGGCTCCTCATCGGGGAGTTCGTCGGCCGGTCGGTACACCCGGTTCGGCGGGACCTCGGGTGCGGATCCCGGGGAGGACTTCGAAGATGCCGGACCGGTATTCCGGCCCATGAGGGTGTCGGTGGTCTCCGTCAGCATCCCCGTCGTCTCCCCCACGACGTCGCTGATCTCCTTTTGGATGCTGCCCGTGACCTTGCGGAACTCCCGGTAGGTCTTGGCGAAGGTCTTGGCGGCGTCGGGCAGCCCCTTGGGCCCGATCACCACCAGGGCCACGACCAGGATCACCAGGATCTCCGTGCTGGAGAGGTTCATGTCTCTGATGCTACGCCCACCGGCGGGCGATCCCCGGGCAGGTACCTTCCCCGCCTCCACCAGTGACCCACGGCCCGACGCAGGGTCCGGGCCGAACTCCGGGGCCCGGCCATGGAGTCGGCCAGAGCCTCCAGTCGACGAGCCGTCTCGGTCAGATCGGGCCGGTAGGCGGCCAGTACCTCGAGGTGGTCGGCGGCCTCGGCCAGACGGAGTTCCAGCTCGTCGGGCTCACTGGGCTCCCCCGCCCCCCTCACCATCGGTCCCAGGATCGAAGTGGCGTACAGACAGGCTGCCGCCACCGTGGTCCCGGCCACGATCCAGTAAACGGTCACCCGTCCGACTGTACCCGGCCGGCGGCTGCTCAGACCCCCTTGAGGAGGCGGGTCATGGCCTCGTGCATGGACTCGTCGTCGTGCAGCAGGTTGTGGAAGTCCATCAGGTCATCGTGGGTGAACGGATCACCCGTCATGACCTCGTTGAGTTCCGCCGGCAGGGTCCAGACCACCACCTTCACTCCCGATGCGGCCAGCAGGTCAACAATGTGCTGCTCCGCCGGCTTGATCACGCTGGTGTGACACACCGGGCACATGAACGTGTAGGTGCCGGAGTTGTCGTCGGCGCAAACCCTGACGACGACGTCTTCGGTTGTGAGTTCCACATCGCCGCAGCTGGGGCAGCTAGCTCTGATCTTGGCCATTGGTCTCCTCGACACTTGCCCCGTTCCATCGGACAGGTGGCGCGGATCGTTGAGGGGATGACACCCGCAATGAAACAGATTCACCCGTGGCTCAGGTCACACCGGGCCCTCTCGGCCCCTTTGATCATCACCGGCCCCACCGGACCCCACTGGCGAACACCGTCACCGGTGGGAACAATGGCTCCATGAGCAACGGCTCCCGACCCTCTCTCCGCCGTCCGCCGGTGGCCTTCGCCCACCGCGGAGCCCGGGCCCAGGCCCCGGAGAACACCATCGAGGCCTTCAACCTGGCCCTGGAACTCGGGGCCACCGGCCTGGAGTCCGACGTCTGGCTGACCGCCGACGGAGAGGCGGTCCTCGATCACGACGGCGTGGTCCGGAGGGGTCTCAGGCGTATCCCGATCGCCAGGGTGAACCGGGACGACCTTCCCGGGCACATCCCATCCCTCGATGAGCTCTACACCAGCTGCGGTACGGGGTATGAGCTCTCACTCGACGTGAAGGACCCCCGGGCCTTCGAACGGACCCTGGAGGTGGCCCGGGCCCACGACCACGAGGCCCGCCTGTGGTTGTGCACCGACTACCGCACCGCCGCCCCCTGGCGGGAGCTGACCTCGGCCCGACTGGTGGACTCCACCCGGTTCCGGACCATGACCGAGGGGGCCGAACGTCGGGCCGCCGAACTGGCCCGCCTGGGCATCGACGCCGTGAACCTCCCGGTGAAGGAGTGGTCGGGGGGGCTGGTGGCCCTGTTCCACCGGTTCGACCGCTACTGCCTCGGGTGGAACGCCCAGTTCGAACGGGAGATCTCCTCGTTGCTGTCCATGGGAATCGACGGAATCTTCAGCGACCACGTCGACCGCATGATGGCCACCCTCTCCTCCGATTCTGACCCTGGATGAGGGTCCCAGCCAGCCGGGGGAATCGCCCGGCACTCAACCGCTACAGACCACCGGCGTCAGAGGGGGGCCACACGATCAGAAACGCCTTCCCCACCACCAGATCGCTATTGATCGGCCCGAAGAAACCCCCAACACCCGGCGCCCAACCGCTACAGACCACCGGCGTCAGAGGGCGGCCACACGATCAGAAACGCCTTCCCCACCACCAGATCACGATTGATCGGCCCGAAGAAACGACTGTCGGTGGAGTTGCCCCTGTTGTCGCCCATGACGAACAGGTGATCGGGAGGGACGACGATCTGGGGCAGATTGTCGGTGCGGGTCCCCTCGGGAAGGTAGCTCTCGTCGAGTTCCACCCCGTTGACGTACACCCGGCCGTCGATTCCCTGCAGGGTGTCCCCCGGCAGCCCCACCACCCGCTTGATGAAGTCGTCGTAGATCGACTCGGGAGCGTTCTCGGGTCGGGCGAAGACGATGACGTCGCCCCGCTGAATGTCCCCGAAGTCGTAGCTGACCTTGTTGACCAGCACCCGGTCCCCGACCATCAGGGTGGGTTCCATCGACGCGCTGGGGATGAAGAAGGCCTGGAACAGGAAGGTCTTGAGCAGGAGGGCCGCTATCAGGGCCCCGACGATGACCGCCCCCCATTCGAGGGCCTGACGGGCGACACCCGCTCGGACGTCGACCTGCCCCTCGGCCTCGAATACGTCGTCGTCGGCGGGCGCCCACCCTTCGACGACCTCGAATACGGTTTCGGGGTTGGGTGTCACTGTGGGGTCCGAGCCGGTCACTGTTGGCCGAGGCTACCCGACCCACCCACCCTCCCGGTGGCGACCTCCAACCGGTCCCCCACCCATGTCCCCACCGCCGCCAGGGTCTCGATCGCGCCACGGTCGTTCGCCAGGGGTCGCCCCATCGACCGGATGGTCACCCCGTGGTCCTCAAGCACACCCACCGGGTCCGCCATCGCCACCTCCACCGCCCGACCACGGGTCTCGATCCCCGTGAGTTCGCGGGCCAGTTCCCGTCCCCGATCGGTCGGCGGCACCGGGACCTCGAAGGGCCGGGCCAGAAGGGTCAGGATGGTACGGGAGTGGTGGCTCAGACCCTGGTGACGTCGGCGGGGGTCGGTGTCGGACCACCGGACCACCGGGGTGGCCCGGGCCCCGAGGCCGTTCAGGAGATCCACCAACCCGACGACCTCCAACCCGGTGAAACCCAGGGCCGCACCGGTGCCGGCGTGACCGGGCCCCATGGCCATGATCACCGCGTCCATACCCCGGTCCATGCAGGCCTCCACCCCCGAGGCGGGGGTCAGGGCCTCCAGATCCCCCCCGAAGGCCTGGCCGGTGGAGACCGAGAGGTCCAGCAATCCACGGTCCCTGAGCTCCGCCACCAGGTTCGACATGGCCAGCGGCAGGGAGGCGGCGTCGGTCATCACGTACCCGACCCGGGCCGATCCCAGTCTCGACCTCACGGCGGCGGCCACCACCCCGACGTGACTGTGCAGGGAACACACCGCCACCGGTATCCCCCCCAGATCGGGGACCTCCGGTGGGGGATCGTCGGGGCCGGGAGCGGAGTACTCATCCCAGGCCCCGGTGTCGATCTGCTCGGAGAGGTAGCGGGCCTTCATCAGGTGACCGGGACCAGGTATGGCCAACTCGGTGCGGTTGAGATTCCAGTGGACGACGTGATGTCCCCCCGTGCCCAGCCCCAGCGACACCGCGGTGGTGTTGACGACCACCGGATCGCCCACGGTCAATTCCCCGACGATCTCCGTCAGGGCGTAGGCCGGTTCACCGTCGACGACGACCCTCTGCAGACCGCGTCGGCTGGAGAGGACCTCCTCGACCCGCCCCGTACGGAACTGCACCACCCGTGGATACCTAGAGGCTCTCGATGAGCTTGTCGACCCGCTCGTCGTAGGCCCGGAAGGGATCCTTGCACAGCACCGTTCGCTGGGCCTGGTCGTTGAGCTTCAGATGCACCCAGTCCACGGTGTAGTCCCGCTTGCGTTCCTTGGCCTTGCGGATGAACTCCCCCCTCAGGCGGGCCCTGGTCGTCTCGGGGGGATTGGCGACGGCGTGGTCGATGTCGGCGTCAACGCAGATTCGTTCGACCAGGCCGCGGTCCGCCATGAGGTAGAACAACCCCCGCTCACGGTTCACGTCGTGGTACTGCAGGTCCATCAGGGCGATGCGGGCGTCGTCCATGTCCAGCCCGTGGCGCTCCCGGTACCTCTCCAGCAGGTGGTACTTGATCACCCAGTCCACCTCCCGGTCGAGTTGGAGGGGGTCCTCCTCGATGGCGGTCATGCAGTGCTCCCACATGTCCAGGGCCTGCTTCTCCAGGGTGGTGAGTTCGTGGGTGTCGGCGTAGCGACGGGCCCGGTTGAGGTACTCCGACTGGATGTCGAAGGCCGAGGCCTCCCTACCGTTGGCCAGTCTGACCTGACGACGGCAGGTGATGTCATGGCTGATCTCACGGATGGCCCGGATGGGGTTCTCCAGGGTCATGTCCCGGAGGACCACGGCGGGGTCCTCGAGCATCCTCAGCATGAGGGCCACCACCCCGACCTTGAGGAAGTTGGTGTACTCGCTCATGTTGGAGTCACCCACGATCACGTGGAGCCGCCGGAATCTCTCGGCGTCGGCGTGGGGCTCATCCCTGGTGTTGATGATCGGTCGCGATCGGGTGGTGGCGCTGGACACCCCCTCCCAGATGTGCTCGGCCCGCTGGGCGATGCAGTAGCCCGCCCCCCGGGTGGTGTGCAGAACCTTCCCGGCCCCGGCGTATATCTGCCGGCTCACCAGGAACGGGATGAGAACCTCGGAGAAGTGACTCAGGTCGTCGGTTCTGCTGGTGAGGTAGTTCTCGTGACAGCCATAGGAGTTGCCCGCACTGTCGGTGTTGTTCTTGAACAGGTGGATCGTGCCCCGGATCCCCTCCTCGCGGAGTCTCTCCTCGGCGTTGACCGTGAGCTCCTCGAGGATCCTCTCCCCCGCCTTGTCGTGCACCACCAGGTCGTAGACGCTGTCGCACTCGGGGGTGGCGTACTCGGGATGGGATCCCACGTCGAGGTACAGACGGGCCCCGTTGGCCAGGAACACGTTGGAGCTGCGCCCCCACGAGACCACCTTGCGGAACAGGTACCGGGCCACCTCGTCGGGGCTCAGCCTCCTCTGCCCGCGCAGGGTGCAGGTCACGCCGTACTCGTTCTCCAGTCCGAAGATCCTGCGCTCCACGGACTACACGGTACCCGGCGGGTTCACTCCCCGAGCATCTGGGAGACCTCGGCGTCGCTCAGGCGCCGGAAGGCCCGGCGACGACCCTCGCGGTCCAGCACCGCCGCCTCCAGGTCGTCACACGTCAGGGTCCGTTCCGGACCGGCGAGGGCGGTGGCTCCCAGGCCCACGGCGGCGGCCAGGTCCATGCCGTCCTCATAGTCCTCGGCCAGGCGGGCCCGGATGGCCTCGGCGTCACCGCCCACCGCGGCCACCGATTTCTCGTCGGCCACG
>JALSTE010000021.1 GCA_026983855.1 Acidimicrobiia bacterium | reverse complement strand
CTATCGGCCGGGCAGAAGCGGGAGGCGGCCGCGGTCATCCCCCTGGAGCTGGTGTCCCAGGTGGCCCTGGTGGGGCCACCGGAGAAGATCAGGGACGACCTCGCCGCCTGGGAAGAGTCGGTGGTGACCACCCTGATGATCAGCGGCCCCCCCGAGGTCCTGGCCCTCATGGCCGAACTCTGCCTGTGAGCGGCGTTCGACACACGGGGATCGACCCCCGGACCCCCGTTCTGGTGGGGGTCGGTCAACTCTCCCACCGACCCGAGGACCTGGGTGGGGCCGTCGAGCCCCTCGAGCTGATGTCCCGGGCCTGCGAGACCGCCGCCTCCGACGCCGGAGCCAGGTCACTGCTCGGTCGGGTGGACGCCCTGAGGGTCGTGAGGGGAGCCTGGTCCTACTCCGACCCCGGACGGCTGCTGGCCGAGAGGTTCGGGGCCGACCGGGCCGTCACCGCCCTGACCCACCACGGAGGCAACACCCCCCAGAGTCTGGTCAACAGGTCGGCCCGGGAGATCGCCGCCGGTACCCACGACGTGGTCCTGATCGTCGGCGGGGAGACGATCTGGACCCGTCGACGGGCCCGCAGGGAGGGGGTCACGGTCCCCGCCACGATCCAGACCGACACCGCCCCCGACGAGATGATCGGTTCCGAGTTGCCGATGAGCGACGAGTTCGAGAGGTCGCGGGGACTCGAGATGCCCATCCACTACTACCCCCTGTTCGAGTCGGCCATCCGCCACGCCAGGGGCGAGACCATCGAAGGGCACCGGGACCGCATCTCCCGCCTGTGGGAGGGCTTCAACCGGGTGGCGGTGGACAACCCCCACGCCTGGAACCGGACCCCGATGACCGCGGCGGAGATCCGCCGGCCGGGCCCGGGGAACAGGATGGTCGGCTTCCCCTACACCCGGGCCATGAACAGCAACTGGTTCCTGGACCAGGCCGCGGCCCTGATCCTGTGCAGCGCCGCCACGGCCCGCGAAATCGGCGTCCCCACCGACCGGTGGGTGTTCCCCTGGGCGGGGACCGATGGGAGCGACACCGCCCTGGTGTCGGAGAGGATCGACCTCCACTCCTCACCGG
Source organism: Acidimicrobiia bacterium (assembly GCA_026983855.1). GTDB lineage: Bacteria > Actinomycetota > Acidimicrobiia > Acidimicrobiales > Poriferisodalaceae > DRKF01. Next base: position 4,466 of record JALSTE010000021.1, on the reverse strand, counting down.
CCATCAGGGTCGCCGGGCGCCGCTGCCTGGAGTTGGCCGGGGTCGGGGTCGACGATCTGGCCCACATCGATCTCTACAGCTGCTTTCCGTCCGCCGTGCAGATCGCCGCGGCCGAACTCGGGATCTCCGAGGAGCGCACCCTGACGGTCACCGGCGGGCTCACCTTCGCCGGAGGGCCCCTCAACAACTACGTCACCCACTCCATCGCCACCATGGCCGGAATACTGCGACGGGACCCCACCGCCAGGGGCCTTTGCACGGCCAACGGCGGCTACGTCACCAAGCACGCCTTCGGTGTCTACTCCTGCACTCCCCCCACCGAGGGCTACCGGGCCGAGGACTGTCAGGACTCGATCGACACCCTGGTGGACCCGCTGAGGGCCCGGGTCGCCGCCGGACACACCGGGGCGGTCACCATCGAGGCCTACACGGTCATGTTCGACCACGAGGGCCCCGACCACGCCCTGCTGGCCCTCGACGCCCGTCGGGATCCCGGCGGAGCCGGGCCGGTGCTGCGCACGTGGGGCCGGACATCCGATCCGGACACCATGGACGCCCTGATGGCCGGGGAACACATAGGCCGGCCGGCCCACCTGGCGGAATCCGGCCAGGTGGAGATCTGACCCCACGGCTGTACGGCGAGAACCTCGGACAAACCCTGGCCGGCCCGCCATCCCGGTCTGACCCCACGGCTGTACGGCGAGACCTGACCAGGTCGGGAACCCCCGTTTCCGCCATCAGGAGGGGACCAGAGACCCTGGCGGCACGCCATCTCACGGGCCATGATCGGGGTGAGTGGAAGGCCATCGCCGCTACCGGCTACCGCCGACCACCGCGGCACGAGGAGGGACGAAAGTGGTGTTCGAGAACATCGTGGTCGGGGTTGACGGTTCGGAGGGATCGCTCAGGGCCCTGGCCTGGGCCGCGGCCCAGATGCCGTCCGGGGGCGGACGGCTCGTGGCGGTGCACGCCTACCACCCGCCCCCCGGCTCGGAGATGTTCGGAGTCGATCCGGGTCACACCGCCAAGGTGATCAGGGAGATCACCGAGGAGCTGGAGTCCACCTGGACGGAGCCGGCGCGGGCGGTGGGGGTGCAGCCCGAGAACCGCCTGGTCGAGGGATCCGCCGGTCGGGTGCTCGAGCAGGTGGCGACCGAGATGAATGCCGACGCCGTCGTACTCGGCCACGACGAGGGTCGCTTCGCCCGCTACCTCCTGGGTTCCACCACCGCCCGGCTGATCTACCGGGGAACCCACCCCGTGGTGGTGGTGGGCAGCGAACACCCCACCGAGCCCATGTCGGCCCCCGTCGTCGTCGGGTGTGCCGAACCCGAGCAGGCGGCCGTGCTCCTCCGGTGGGCGATCGACATAGCCGAGGACCGGGGCCTCGAGGTGGTGGCCCTCAGGGCGGCCAATCCCGATCCCTGGATCGAGGGGTACTACCCCATCGACATCTCCGCCCTGGAGGATGCCGCCCGCGAGTCGTTGCGCCGGGTGGTGGCCGAGGTCGTGGAGAGCCGGAGCCCCACGGTTTCCGTCGAGGACAAGCTGGTCGAGGGCTATGCCCTACGCTCCCTGGAGGAGGCCAGCGCCACGGCGTCACTGGTCGTGATCGGCTCCCATCACCACTCGGAGGTGGGCGCGTTCCTGGCCGGATCGGTGACCAACCACCTACCCACGCTCGCCCATTGTCCCGTGGCCGTGATACCGGTGGCGGCCCTCGAGGGCTAGAGACATGGTGTGTCCCGGGAAGACTCAGCAGAGGAGAAAAATGTGAAGTCGATCATCGTGGGAACCGACGGTTCGGACACTTCCATCGCCGCCGCCCGCTGGGCGTCGGAGCTGGCCGCACGCTCGGGGGCCCGGCTGACCGTGGTCTACTCCTGGCAGCCCAGCCAGGCCGAACTACCCCCCGACACCTATGAGAAGGAGGCCGAGAAGGCCCAGTCCCTCGTCGACCAGTGGTGTCGCCAGGCGGGGGGTTTCCAGGGTGAGGTCGAGTGCGTCGCCCGGGACGGTGACGCCATCGACATACTCATGGCCGAGTACGAGCTGCAGAACGCCGACCTCCTGGTCGTGGGGCGGCGCGGCATGGGCGGGTTCCGGGGTCTGGTCCTGGGTTCGATAGCCGACTACATGCTGCACCACGGCCCCGAACACACCGCCATAGTCCCCGACGAGGTGGACACGACCGGCACCGGACCGGTGCTGGCCGGGGTGGACGGATCGGCCGACTCGGCCGAGACCCTCCGCTGGGCCGCCCGTCTGGCCGCCGATGTCGACCGGGGGGTCGAGGCCATCCTCACCTACGATCCCCGTGAGGACAGCTTCCCCCATCCTCCCCGGCCCCACCGCCACGAACCCGAGGCCCGGGCGGTGCTGACCGAGGTGGCCGCCTCGGCTCCGGTGCCACTGGAACTGGAGGTCGTGGCCGGCAATCCGGTGGAGACCCTGATCACCCGGGCCCGGGAGGAGCAGGCCCTGGCCGTCGTCGTGGGGGCCCACGGCCATCACACCCTGCGCCACCGGTCGGTGGGTCACGTGGCCGGGCAGCTCGCCCATCACAGTCCAGCGCCCACCGTCGTCGTGCGTCACCGGGACTGACCCAGTACCCAGTCTCAACCATTCCCAGTGGTCGGGTAGGGTGAGCGGGTGGAGCGATCTGTCCTTCAGGCGGTCATGTCCCGGCTCGAGTACGCGGGCCTCAGACCCACCGCCACCCGGCGGCGGTTGGTGGAGATCCTGTCGCGGGCCCCGGCCCCGCTCACCGTCCCTGAGATCATCTCCAACGGTGCCACCGGAAAGGGGCAGGCGCCCCTTCCGGCCAGCTCCACCTACCGCAACATCGTGCACCTGGAACGGGCCGGGGTGGTGCGCCGGATCGTCACCTCGGACCTGCACGCCCGCTTCGAGCTGGCCGAGACCCTGACCGGGCATCACCACCACCATCTGGTGTGCAACCGTTGTGGCGGGGTGACCGACATAGTCCTCCCCGACCAGCTCGAGGCCGCCCTCACCGACACCATCGACCGCATCGGCACAGAGCACGAGTTCGACGTCACCGAGCACCGTCTGGACCTCGTCGGCGCCTGCCGGGACTGTCACCCCCCGGGAGGATCGTGAACCACCCCCTGCGGGTCGGGATGCTCGGCCAACCCCGTTGGGAGCGAAACCTGAGGTCCTGGTAGTTTCGACCCATCGGCAGACCGGGTTCGGCTCCCGACCGGGGGGTGCCTTCGGCGGGACCCTTTCGAATGGAGGCCCAGATTGTTCACCTTCGTAGACCCCCTCGAGAGGGCCGAGCGCACGGCCGGGGACCGGACCGCCTTCGTGTGCGGGGAGAGGTCACAGACATTCGCTGAGTTCGCCACCCGCTGCCGCAAGGTGGCCGGGGCCCTGGACCAACTGGGGCTCGAGTCCCTGGACCGGGTCGCCCTGTGGGCCCCCAACAGCGACCACTACGCCGAGATCTACATGGGTGTGCCGGCCTCGGGACGGGCGATCATGCCCCTCAACACCCGCCACGCCGTCCCCGAGCTGCAGTACCAGCTCAAAGACGCCGGGGCCCGGATCCTGATCTCCGACTTCGACGCCTCGGCCCTGGCCCCCGACGTCGAGAGGGTGATCGGGCTGGAGGAGTGGAATTCCCTGGTGGACGAGGCACCCGAGGCCGAGCTGGGACGGGGTTCCACCTCCGACACCATGGCCGGCCTGTTCTACACCGGTGGCACCACCGGCGCGTCGAAGGGCGTGGTCCTCACCCACGGAAACCTCATCGCCAACGCCTGGCACATCCTGGTGGCCACGTCGATCCAGCCCGACGACCGGTACCTGATCATGGCCCCGATGTTCCACGCCGCCGGCTCGGTGTCCCTGCTGCCCGCCATCTGGGTCGGCGCCACCCAGGTGATCCTCCCGGCCTTCTCCCCCGGGGCCGCTCTGGACCTCATCGAGGAGTCCCGGGCCACCATGACCCTGGCGGTGCCCACCATGGTCTCGGCCATGAACGAGCTCCAGAGAACCGAGCCCCGCGACACCTCGACCCTGCGCATCCTCTACTACGGGGCCAGCCCCATAGCGACCGAGGTGGTCCGCACCGCCACCCGGACCTTCCCGGCGGCGGAGATGTGCCACCTGTACGGGGCCACCGAACTGGCGCCGCTGACCACCACCCTCCGACACCATGAGAGATACCTCGACGGGGACCTGGCCCGATCGGCCGGCCAGCCGGTGGTCGGCGTGGATGTACGAATCTTCGACGAGGCGTGGAACGAGCTGCCATCCGGCAAGGTCGGTCGGGTCGTGGCCCGGGGACCCAACGTCATGAGGGAGTACTGGGGCAAGCCCGAGGCGACGGCGGCCGTGCTCCGCGACGGCTGGTACGACACCGGTGACCTCGGCTACATGGACGAGCACTCCAACCTGTTCCTGGTTGACCGGGCCAAGGACATGATCATCTCGGGGGG
>JALSTE010000020.1 GCA_026983855.1 Acidimicrobiia bacterium | reverse complement strand
GGCGTCGAGGCGAATGGCTCCCGCCCCGTGGTCCAGGTAGTTCAGCAGCATCCCGATGATCCGCAGGAGCACCTCGGGTTGGCGGTAGTCGAGATCGGCCTGGTCGGGGGAGAACGTGGTCCAGACCGTCACCGGCGACCCGTCGGGTCGGAGGAACTCCGTCGTGGGGGGGGAGGTCCGGGGCCGGACCACGGTGGACAGGTCGGCGTCCGGGTCCACGGTCCGGAAGAGGTGCTGCGCCCCGGGCCGGCGGGCCAGGAAGTCGCTGAACCAGGGGCTCTCCACTGAGAGGTGGTTGACCACGGCATCGGCCATGAGACGGGCGTCCCCGGCCAGTAGATCGATGTCCTCCCAGGTTCCGTAGTCGGGATTCACGGCGAGGGGATCGATCACGCTGAACCCCCGGTCGGAGGACCAGGGATGGAACGGCAGTAGATGGACACCGTTGAACACGGGTTTCAGGTGATGGTCGAAGAACGAACGGAGACTGGCCAGGGGGAACTCGTTCGCCCGGCGGAACTGGTCGGGATAGGAGATCACCCAGGTGTCACCCTGGTCCCACAGGTGGGGGCGGGTCCGCCCTCTGTGGGAGGTGGAGATCATGGTCTCCACGGCGGACGCGACGGAAGAGGCGTTCTCCGCGCCGTAGAGCGACTCCAGTAGTCGGAGCCGGTACCGAGGTCCGCTCAACTCTGCCTCTGCCATGGGGCGGACACGATAGCCGATTGCTGCACGCGGGTGCACATTGGGTGAGGTCAAGGGGGGTCTGACGTCCCGGAGATCACTCGCCGTGGGTCGGAAGTCCGAAAAGGCCCGTGGATGGAGGTCAGCGTGCGGCTAGAGAGGCAGGAGGGTCGTTTCACCGGAATATTCGAGGTGGGCCGGATTCGGCCGGCAACGGGCAGGTGGATTGACGCTGGCGGGCATCTGTGCAAGCGTGTGCAGAAACACCGACGTGCTTCGATCCAGGAGGGAACTGTGAGATTGAACCGAAGGGGAGTGGGAGACACCACTTCTGAGAGGGAACCCCGGGACTCCCGGCGACGACCGTTCCTCGGCCTGATCGCGGCCCTGCTGGCACTGGCCATGCTGGCGGCGGCCTGTGGTGACAGCGGGGGCGGCAACAACGAGGCCGAGTCGACGACGTCCGGCCCGGCGGCCACCGAGGCCCCGGCCACGACGGCCGCCCCGGGCACCACCGAGGCTCCGGCCACCACCGAGGCCGCTCCGACCGAGTCGGCCCAGCCCATGGCCGGCCAGACCATCAAGTTCTGGAGCACGGAGACCCAGCCCGAGAGGCTGGCCGCCACCCAGAAGATCATCGACCGGTTCACCGCCCAGACCGGCATCAACGTGCAGCTCACGGCCGCCGATGAGGACCAGCTTCCCCAGCTGATGCTGGTCAACGCGGCCTCGGGGACCCTTCCCGACGTGGTCTTCCACCCGGTGGACTTCACCGTCGGTTGGGCCAACCAGGGACTGCTGGACATGGACGCCGCCAACGAGGTGGTCCAGGAACTGGGGGCGGACACCTTCTCCCAGGGTGCCCTGGGTCTGGCCACCGTCGACGGAAAGGTCGCCGCCGTTCCCAGCGACGGATGGGGTCAGCTCCTGCTCTACCGCAAGGACATCTTCGACGCCAAGGGTCTGGACGCTCCCGACACCTTCGACAAGATCATGAACGCGGCCAAGACCCTCAATGATCCCTCCAACGACTTCTACGGAATCACCGCGGCCACCGATGCCTCGGCCGTGTTCACCCAGCAGACGTTCGAGCAGTTCGCTCTGGCGAACAACTGTCAGCTCACCGACGATGCCGGGAACGTGACCCTGGACTCCCCGGAGTGTGTCGAGGCCATCAGCTTCTACACCGATCTGCTGGGGAACTACTCCCCGGCCGGTGTGCAGGACGTGGTGTCGACCCGGGCGACCTACTTCGCCGGTCAGGCGGGGATGATCGTGTGGTCCCCCTTCATCCTCGATGAGATGGCCGGGTTGCGTGACAGCGCCCTGCCCACCTGCCCCGAGTGTGGTGACGATCCGGCCTACCTGGCCAAGAACACCGGGATCGTGCCCGCCTTCGCCGGACCCAGCGGTAGTCCGGCCCAGTACGGGCAGGTCAGCCTCATGGGCATTGGAACCGGGGCCAACACCGAGGCGGCCAAGGCCTTCGTGAAGTTCTGGCTGAGCGACGGATACCTGGACTGGCTGGCGGTCTCGCCCGAGGGCAAGTTCCCGATGCGTCGGGGCAACGCCGAGAGTGCCACCGCCTACATCGACGGGTGGAAGAACCTCGAGACCGGCGTCGACCGCAAGGCCAAGCTGAGCGACTTCTACAGCGACGATGTGATCCAGACCCTGATCGAGGGATCGAACAACTTCCAGCGCTGGGGCTTCGCCCAGGGGCAGGGAGAGCTGGTCACGGCGATATACCAGGCGCTATACGTGCCCAAGGCCCTGAGGGACGTGCTGGACGGGGTGGAGACACCCGAACAGGCCGCCACCACGATTGCCGAACAGGCCAAGGAGGAACAGGATCTGCTCTCGGAGTAGAGACTGGACCTGAGTTCCGGTCGCCACCGGGTGGCGGCGGCCGGAAGTGGGTTACCGGCGATCCGGTCCCACCCCCCACTGGGGGGTGGGACCCTCGCTGGGTGAGGGATGAGCTAGCACGGCCGCAACCCGGGGGTAGAGATGACAGCAGTGGAGGAACCGGTGGCGGGTGGGGAAGAACCCGTGGCGGTCCCGCAGCCTCCGGCCCCGGCCCGGTCGGGGCGGTTCCGGCGACGCACCGGCCTGGCCCGGGCCGACGCCCGGGTGGCCTACTTCCTGATCACCCCGGCGGTGCTGGTGGTCATCGCCCTGGTGGTCTTCCCGTTTCTGTGGAACGCGGCCCTGAGCCTCCAGCGGGTGAGGCTCATAGACCTCCGTTCGGTCGACTTCCTCACCACCGACGTGACCACCCGCAACTTCAGCCGGGTCACGGGCACCCGCGACTTCTGGACCGTGATCAAGACCACCTTCATCTACACGATCCTGGGAACCATCCTGTCGATCGGGATGGGGCTGTGGGCGGCGCTGATCATGCAGAAGGCGTTTCGGGGTCGGACCGTGGTCCGGGGCCTGATGCTGTTTCCCTACGTGGCGCCGGTGATCGCGGTGGCCTTCGCCTGGAAGATGATGCTGAACCCGACTTTCGGCATCGCCAACGAGTGGCAGTCGAACCTGGGCCTGCCCCGGGTCGACTACCTGGGCCGACGCGACTTCGTGCTGGGCCTGGGACCCTGGCATCTCACCCTGCCACTGGCCCTGGGGGCGGTGATCCTGTTCGAGGGTTGGCGCTACTTCCCCTTCGCCTACCTGTTCCTGCTGGCCCGCATCCAGGCCATACCCGAGGATCTGAACGAGGCGGCCCTGGTGGACGGGGCCACGATCAGCCAGCGCTTCTTCTACGTGACCCTGCCCCAGCTCCGGCCGGTCCTCGCCGTGCTGTTTCTGCTCAGGTTCATATTCACCTTCAACAAATTCGACGACGTCTTCCTGTTGACCGGTGGGGCGGCGGGAACCCAGGTGGTGTCGACCAAGGTCATCGACTGGCTACTGGGGCGGGCCGACGTCGGGTCCGCCGCCGCCCTGTCCCTGGTACTGGCCGGATTCCTGGTTCTGTTCGTGATCGTGTACTTCGCCATCGGCGCCGGCAAGGACACCTCACAGTGAGAGCGACGGGACGGGTGCCGGGAACCGGGTCGAGGGTTCCCGCCGTCATGACCGGGGACGAAGCAGGGGAGTGGCAGCCATGACCAGGGCCGAGTTCGAGGAGAGACTGTTCGGGGTCCTGAAATGGATCAGCATCGCCTTCTTCCTGGTGATCACCGTCTTCCCCCTGATCTACATCATCTCCCTGTCGTTCAAGCCCATCTCGGAGCTTCTGCAGGACCCGGGCAATCTGTTCCCGAGCTGGAAGCAGATCACCAGTTTCGAGTCCTACCGGGCGGTGTTGCGGCCCGAGGACCAGGGGGGGCAGGGCTTCCAGGTGTTCATCCGAAACTCCCTACAGGTCAGCCTGGTGACCGTGGCCACGACCCTCACGGTGGGGGTCATGGCCGCCTACGCCGTGGCCCGTCTGGACTTCTTCGGTCGGCGCACGGTGAACCTGGGGATCATCATCATCTATCTGTTCCCGGCCATCGTCATCGCCATACCCCTCTTCGTGCTCTTCTCCCGGATCGGGCTGCGGAGCTCGCTGGTGAGTCTGATGGTCGTCTACCTGGCCCAGTCCCTGCCGGTCGCCCTGTACATGCTCAGGAACTACTTCGAGACCATACCCATCGAGCTGGAGGAGGCGGGGATGATCGACGGCCTCAGTCGCCTGGGGGTCATCCGGCGGGTCACGATTCCCCTGGCCGCCCCGTCCATCGCCGCCACCGGACTGTTCGTGTTCATGATCGCCTGGAATGAGTTCCTCTACGCCCTGCTGTTCGTGTTGGACAACCGGAGCCTGTGGACCATCTCCCTGGGTGTGCAGCAGCTCGACTCCATCGAGGTGCCCCGCACCCTGCTCATGGCCGGATCGGTCATCATCTCGATACCCGTGATCCTGCTGTTCTTCATCGCCGAACGGTTCATGACCCAGGGGCTCACCGCCGGGGGGGTCAAGGGATGACCACGCAACCGTGAGGATCGGCTTCGTTTCCACCCGTTTCGGTGGTCTGGACGGTGTCACCCTCGAGACGGAGAAGCTGGCCCGGATTCTGGCCCGGGCCGGTCACGAGATCCTCTGGTTCGCCGGTGAACTCGGGGCCGGATTCGAACCCGGGTTGGAGTTCCCCCCGGCCCATTTCGACACCCCGGCGAATCGGCGGCTCGAACGGCTCTGCTTCGGTCACACCGAGGCTCCGACCGAGGTCAGGGACCAGATAGCGGCCACCGCCTCCGACATCGGGTCGGCCCTGGCGAGGTTCGTGGACGAGTACCGCGTGGACCTGTTGTTCCCCCAGAACTGCCTGGCCATCCCCATGCAGATTCCCCTGGGCGTGGCCGTCACCGATCATCTGGAGTCAACGGGGATGCCGGCCCTGGCCCACCACCACGACTTCGCGTGGGAGAGGAGGAGGTTCTCCCCCACGGCGATACCCGACGTCCTGGGACGATGTTTCCCCCCCGATCTGCCCGGTCTGGCCCACCTGGTGATCAACACCGCCGCCCGTGGGGAGTTGGAGAGCCGCCGCGGCATCCATTCCACGGTGCTGCCCAACATCATGGACTTCGCCCACCCCCCGGGGCCCGGTGACGCCGATTCGTTCCGTCGTTACCTGGGGGTGGGCCCGGACCGACTCCTACTGCTGCAACCCACCCGGGTGATTCCCCGCAAGGGGATAGAGCACACCATCGAACTGGCGTCCGGCCTGTCCTCCCGTCGACCATGTGTGGCCATAACCCATCCCGAACTCGACGAGGGCGGCCGCTACCTCGACGAGCTGTACCACCGGGCCGGTTCCCTGGACGTGGACCTCCGTCTGGCCCCGGTCGGGGAGCCGGGTACCCCGGGTCTG
>JALSTE010000019.1 GCA_026983855.1 Acidimicrobiia bacterium | reverse complement strand
GTCGCGCTCTTCTTCGCCGGGGCCTTCTTCTTGGTCGCGCTCTTCTTCGCCGTGGCCTTCTTCTTGGCCGGAGCCTTCTTCTTTCGGGCCTTCTTCTTGACCGGGCCCCGCTCGCGACGCAGCTGGATGAGCTCGGCCGCCCTCTCGGGGGTGATCGTCTCGGGGTCGTCGTCCTTGCGGAGTGAGGCGTTGACCTCCCCATCGGTGACGTAGGGACCGAATCGGCCGTCCTTGAGCAGGATCTGACCTCCGCTGACCGGGTCGGGGCCCAGTTCCCTGAGCGGGGGTTTGGCCACGGCACCCCGGCCCCGCTTGGGCTGGGCCAACAGGGCCAGGGCCCCCTCCCGGTCCAGGGTGAACAACTGGTCCTCGCTCTCGAGACTCCGGGTGTCCTTGCCCCTCTTGAGGTAGGGGCCGTAGCGGCCGTTCTGGACCGTGATCTCCACCCCCTCGTCGTCGCTACCCACGACCCGGGGGAGACTCAGGAGCTTCAGGGCGTCCTCGAGGCTGACGGTCTCGAGATCCATGTCCTTGAACAGCGACGCCGTCTTGGGCTTCGGGTTGTCGTCCGAGGGCATCCCGAGGGTCACGTAGGGACCGAAGCGTCCGGCCCGGGCCACCACCTCCACCCCGGTCTCGGGATCGACACCGAGGACCCTGTCGCCCGAGGGGGCCTCGAGGAGTTCCACCGCCCGGTCGATGGTGAGTTCATCGGGGGCGATGTCGTCGGGGATTCCGGCCTTGTCGTCACCCCTCTGGACGTAGGGGCCGTATCTTCCCACCCTCACCACCACCGGTGTGCCTTCAGCGTCCACCCCGATGGGAATGGAGTTGATCTGGCGGGCGTCGATCTCACCGAGCTGCTCGGAGACCATGTACTTGAGGCCACGGTGATCGGTGTCGCCGTTTCCGGTCCCCTCGCCCTCCCCCGGACCCGAAGGGCCGAAGTAGAAGTCCCTCAACCACGGCACCGCCTCGCGGTCCCCGGCGGCTATCTGATCCAGGTCGTCCTCCATCTCGGCGGTGAACGCATAGTCGACCAGGTGGGGGAAATGCTGCTCGAGGAGGGTGACGGTGGCGAAGGCGGTGAAGGCCGGCACCAGGGCCGAACCCTTCTTCCACACGTACCCGCGGTCCTGGATGGTCTCGATGATCGAGGCGTAGGTGGAGGGACGGCCGACGCCCAGTTCCTCCAGTTTCTTCACCAGGGAGGCCTCGGTGTAGCGGGAGGGGGGCGTCGTCTCGTGACCCTTGGGCTCCAGTCCCTCTATGTCGACCCGGTCTCCCTCGGCCAGATCCGGAAGTTGCTGACTGTCACCGTCGAACTGATCCTCGCCCTCCACGTAGGCCAGGCGGAACCCCGGGGTGGTTATGACCGTGCCGCTGGTGGAGAACTCAACCCGGTGTCCCCCCGAGGTGTCGCCGACCAGGCGAATGGTCACCGTGCGGCCGGTGGCGTCGATCATCTGGCTGGCCACCGTGCGCCGCCAGATCAGGTCGTAGACCCGGGCGGCGTCGCCCTGCACCTCCGCCGCCACCTGATCAGGACTCTTCCAGGTGGTCCCGGCGGGCCGGATCGCCTCGTGGGCCTCCTGGGCGTTCTTCACCTTGCGGGAGTACCGCCGGGGGGAATCGGGCATGTTCTCCGATCCGAATCGACCGGCGATCAGCTTGCGGGCGGCACTGATGGCCTCACCGGACAGTGTCGTGCTGTCGGTCCTCATGTAGGTGATGTAGCCGCTCTCGTACAGCCTCTGGGCCGCTCTCATGGTGCGCGATGAGGAGAACCCCAGCTTCCTACCGGCCTCCTGCTGGAGGGTGGACGTCATGAACGGAGCGGCGGGACGACGGCGGTAGGGCTTGGAGTCGACCGAGCTCACCTCGAGGGAACGACCCTGGAGGTCCTCCACCAGTCCCGTGGCCCCCGGACGATCCAGGACCACCACCCCGTCGCGGGCCTGTCCCCGGCGATCGAAGTCCTTGCCGGTGGCCAGCCGGGCCCCATCCAGGGCCACCAGGGAGGCACCGAAGGGCCGGTCGGAGCCACGCCGGAAACTGCCCTCGACACCCCAGTACTCCGCCGAGACGAACGCCATGCGTTCACGTTCACGTTCGACGATGAGGCGGACGGCCACGCTCTGCACCCGCCCGGCGGACAGCCTGGGCATGACCTTCTTCCACAGCACCGGCGAGACCTCGTAGCCGTACAGCCGGTCGAGTATCCGACGGGCCTCCTGGGCGTCGACGAGGCGACGGTCCAGATCCCGGGGATTCTCGATGGCGTCCCGGATGGCCCGGGGCGTGATCTCGTGGAACACCATCCGCTTCACCGGTACCCGCGGGCTGAGGACCTCCTGTAGGTGCCAGGCGATCGCCTCCCCCTCGCGGTCCTCATCGGTGGCCAGGTAGAGCTCGTCGGCCTCCTTGAGAAGTGCCTTCAACCGGCGCACCTGTTCCTTGGCCCGACCGGTGACCACGTACAGGGGCTTGAAGTCATTGTCGGTGTCCACACCGAGCCGGGCCCAGCTCTCGCCCTTGTACGTCTTGGGGACATCGGCGGCCGAGCGGGGGAGGTCCCTGATGTGGCCGACCGAGGACTCGACGATGTAGTCATTCCCGAGGTAGCCCGCGATGGTCCGGGCCTTGGCCGGGGACTCGACGATTACAAGTGGCTTACCCAAGGTGGTCTCTCCGGGGATCGCTCTGGATCATGATGTGGCGGGCGGCGGACGGGATGGAGGGCGAACCACGGTCCGGTCTCACCGATGGGGCGGCGGACCGGCGCGATTCGGAGTTCTCCGATTCGTATTTCTCGGCCGGACGGTACAGGACTTCAGCCTCTATCCGACCCCGTCGACGGGGAGGCCCGCCTCGGTCAGGGCCCGACGACGACTCATCTCGGCCACGACCATCACTATCACCCCGGCCACCACGGCCCCGATCAGGGCCCCGATCACCTCGCCTCCCACCGGCACCCCGAGAGCCACGTTGTCGATCCCCTTCTCCCCCGCCGGCCAGGGCCACAGCACCCTCAGGGAGCCCGCCATAACCCCCACCAGCACGGCCAGCACCGTGTCCCGGTGGTGGCGCAGGAGCCAGTGGAGCAGGGTTGAGAACGACGCCAGCCCGACGACCGCCCCCACTCCGAAGGTGGCGATCACCGACAGGTTCCGGTCGTCCACGGCCGCCGTCACATGGTCGTAGAGACCCAGCATCAGCAGGATGAACGAACCCGACACCCCGGGCAGGATCATGGCGCAGATGGCCAGGGCCCCGGCCGCGAACACCACCGGTAGGGGCGGATTGTCCACGGGTCCCGATCGGAGACCGAGGACGAAGAAGGACACGACCGTCGACGCGGCCAGAACCACCGCCCTCAGACGGTCCTTCTCCCTGACCTCGCCCCAGGCGACCCGGGCCGAGGCGGCCACCAGACCGAAGAACACGGCGGAGACCATGACCGGATTGGTCTCGATCTGGTTCCTCAGCCACCCCACGAGGGTGACCACCGCCAGACCGATTCCCCCCAGGAGGGCCACCAGGAACACCCAGTCGATGGAACGGATCCTCTCCCATCCGTCGGCGAGACGACCACGGACCAACAGGCTCAGGGCGGCGGCACCGTCCCGAATCTGCTCGATCAGATATTCGTAGATCCCGAACAGCAGGGCGACCGTCCCGCCACTCACCCCCGGGACGATGTCGGCCGCTCCCATGGCGAACCCGCGCCCGATCTGGGCCAGAATCTTTCTCGGCACGAGGCTCGAAGGTACCGGCTGCACCCGGTGTCATTGGTTCAGCGGACCCTCGACCCGCGCCGACCCGTCGTCGACAGCCAGGCAGGATCCCATGTCAGACCCGTCCCAGCACCCAGTCAGCAGCTTCCCGGTTCCGGACCTGGAGGACCTTCCCGACGACATCAGGGACCTCATCATCGCCGTTCAGGAAAAGAGCGGCTTCGTGCCCAACGTGTTCCTGGTCCTGGCCCACCGTCCCGACGAGTTCCGGGCCTTCTTCGCCATGCACGACGCCCTCATGGACCGCGAGAGCGGCCTCACCAAGGCCGAGAAGGAGATGGTGGTGGTGGCCACCAGCGCCGCCAACGACTGCATGTACTGCGTGGTGGCCCACGGGGCGATCCTGCGGATCCGGGCCCGCGACCCCCTCATAGCCGACCAGATCGCCATCGACTGGGCCAAGGCCGATGTCACCGAACGCCAGCGGGCCATGCTCGGCTTCGCGGTGAAACTGGCCCTGCGGCCCGCCGAGGTGGGCCCCGAGGATCACGCCGAGTTGGCCCGTCACGGATTCAGCCCCGAGGACATCTGGGACATCGGAGCCATCACCTCGTTCTTCGCCCTCTCCAATCGGATGGCGCACCTCACCTCCATGAGACCCAACGACGAATTCTTCACCATGGGCCGCTGAGCCGGCCCCCACCACCGGGGCGATCTTCATTCCCAACCGTGTGGATCCACACCCGGCCGGGGCCCGTACCCACCTCGGATCGGGTCTTCACCTGAACTTCACCGTGTCGATGGTCTACTCAGGTACGAGATCGAACCTTCCGATGACCAGTCAAGCGCAGCTTCCGAGCTGACGGGCCCGACGCACCGATCGGGGGCAGACTGTGGCTGCGGACCGTCATCGGACGTCCATCGAATCAACCCCCAGCGAAAGTACGGAGCCATGAACCTCGGAGCCCCCGAACTGCTCATCATCCTCGTAGTCGTGCTGTTGCTCTTCGGAGGGTCCCGGCTCCCCAAGCTGGCCCGTTCCCTCGGTGAGGCCCAGAAGGAACTGAGGAACGCCGCCTCGTCCAGCGACGACTGACGCGCTCGATATCTGCGGTACCGCGGGCCGAGCTCCGGTGGGATGATTGGTTGATGGACGAGAAACTGATCCTCGCTGCGGTGGCGGTGCTGTCCGGCCTGGTGGTCGGAGCGCTGCTCGGACTCGTGATACGTCGGGGACTGGACCGTCCCGACCGCCGAACCGCCCTACGAGAGATCTCCTCCCCACTGAGTGTCTTCGTTTTCTGGCTGATCTTCGCTGCCGGTGTTCTCCTGGCCGTTGGGGTCGGAAGCCCCGATCGTCTCGAGAACATCCCCGGCGACCTACTCCAGTGGCTCCCCAACCTGGCGGTGGCCGGACTGCTCGTGATCGGTGGATATGCACTGGGTGTCACGGCCGCTGCCGCTCTGGGCCAAACCCTCCAAAGGGTCTCGGGCCACCGGAACCACGGATTGGAGCAGGTCGTCAGGGTCGCGGTGCCCGCCGCCGCCGCCATTCTGGCCTTCGGACAACTCGGTATCGACACCACCCTCATCAATCTCCTGACCTCCGGGCTCGTCGCGACGCTCACCATCGCCCTGGGCGGGCTCTCGGTGCTCGGAGGTCGGCACGTGGCCGCTCAGATCGCGGCCGGCCGCTCGATTCGCCCATTGTTGAGCCTGGGTGCGGTGGTCAGGGTGGCGGGACGGGAGGGAACCTTGAGAGCCATGCACGCCACCCACGTGGTCCTCGAGGTGGAGGAGGGCCATCTCTTCGTCCCTTTCGCGGAACTTCATGACCACCCCTTCGTGGTCCGGTCGAAGCCCGACCCACAGCAGAGCTGAGCCACCCTCGGAGGTATCGCCTGAAGCCCCGGCCGGGCCCTGTCACCGATGACACGACGGAGAACTGGGCCACGAAGGTGGGTCCTCACATCCCGAGCCCGGTGAGCCGGGGATCTCACCCCTGCTTCAGACGCTCCAACCAGGTGATGACCGTTTCCGGACGGTCCAGCATCCATCCGATCAATCCCCCCAGGATCCCCAATGACACCATGGCCAACACCGCCCACCCACCAAGGGTGACCCACACCAGACCCACCATGGAACCGATGAGCCCTCCGGCCACCGCCTTTCGTTCTGATCTCATGCCTTACCTACCTCAACTTGAGCGGCTCTACCGCGTAGACCATCAGGATCCTCAGGAACAGGGGCTCCATCCCCAACCTGGACCAGAACTCAGCTCCCAGACGTAGCTCGACCTCGGATGCGATCTCAGTGGGATTCGCCTCCTCACCGGTTTCCACTCGCAGTAGAACGGCGCGTCTACCCATCTGAGCTGAGATCGACCTGATTCCAGGGATGAGGGATACCTCGTGTTCGATCGCCGCCCTGGCCACTCGTCCCGAGAGCAGGGTTCGGCCGTCCTCCCCGACAGCGACCTCGTAGATCCGTCGGTTTCCACTCGGGGAAGGAAGCAGTTGGGACAGCAGAACCATCAGACCGATCAACGCCAGCACCGGTGAGACCAACCCCAGTACCCACATGTCCAGACCAGGAGCGGCCACTCGGCACAAGACGGTGGCCAGATCCAGACGCCAGCCCCTGTCCAGGGTTCCGGTGGCCTCCAGAACCAGAGCCAGCCCGAATGCCGCGAGGGCCAGACCCACCAGCAGACGCGCCGCCAGACGCAGGGCCCTCACCTCACCCTCCCCCGCTCCCGCCCCCGCTCGATGATCTCCACCCGTGCCACTCCGCAGGGGAGTCCCATCTCCCCGCACAGCCTCTCCAGGCTCACGGTGAGAACCTCGACCAGAGCTGGATCCGCAGGCCGATCGACGACCGCACGCACCGCCATCCGTCCCCGTCCTCCGATCCTCACCCGGGCCCGCACAACCCCGGCCTCACTGGCCGCCCGGTGAGCAAGCATGGCCTCCATGCTGGCCAGCTCCACACCGAGCGCAAGGACGTCAGATCTGGTCGCGGTCAGATTCAGACACCGCGGGGAAGCACCCGGGCGGTTCACCAGGACCGCCACGGTCACGACCAACCCCGTCAGAAGGAGAGCGAGCCCCACCAGTACCTCCGCACCCTCTGTCCATCCCCGCCGCAACCGGTCCACCACCACTTCGATGCCTTCCGGTCCCACGGGGCCGGCTCCCCCCATCGACTGAGCCAGATAGTTGGCGGAAAGGGCAATGAGGAACGCGCCGAGGCCGATCGCCAGCAGCGGCGCCAACACCCCGGCCGCAATCGACATCAGAGGTGCGAGCCGGCGGCGGGCTGAGCACAGCACTCCTATTCGACTCTGCTGGTGGACCGTTCTGAGTCGAACTCCAGATCGTCGACCTCTATGTTGACCTCCTTGACGATCAGGCCCGTGGCCGCTTCAACCGTAGCGATCACGTTCTCGCGTACCTCTTGGGCCAATGTCGGAATCGAGAACCCGTACCGGACCACGAGCACCACATCCACCGCTGCCTCCTTGCGACCCACCTCGACATTCACCCCCTGGGTGAGTGACTCCTCACCCGGGCGAACTCTACCCAGGAGCCTTCTGAAGGTCTTGCCCAATGAGGCCACCCCCTCGACCTCCCGGCAGGCGTGTCCCGCCAGTTTCGCCACCACGGCGTCGGAGATCGTGGTGATTCCCTTGTCGGTCTGCAGGGTCAGCCCAGCTGGAGCATGGGTCTGAATCGGCGTGTGATCATCGGTCGCCGTGGTCATTGGACACCTCCCGGTGTGGGTCTGCCTCGATCAGGTTCATCCCAACAACGCATGGCGTCGCCCGTGGTCGCGCAGCTTCTCAGGAATCAATCTCCCGACGCCGTTCTCGATTCCCCCGGTCCGCACCGCCACGGTCATGGCCCGACGACTCCCGAATCACTCTCCAAGCGCCACCGACCACCCGGCTCACCCCACGCCGCATCATCACTCAGACCGCTCTTCCGACGTCTCCGAGGCGATGGACCCGGCACCAGCGGCGAAACCACGGCGGCTGCCCTCGCCGGGAGCCAGAGTACGACCCACATGGATCCCCAGGGCCACCAGATCGACGAGAATGGAGGACACACCCGACTTGGCCTCCAGGTACAGAACCTGCTCCCGCACCCTCGTCTCGAACTCCGGAGCCGGAGTGGTCAACCGCGAAAGGGTGGTCGTCTGACCAGGCGCTAAACGGCTGAGTGCCTCCAGACGGCTGACCACCGACTCGTCCGCCTCCAGCCGCTGGGTCACCCTGCGGGGACGGCCGGTCCGGAGCCATCTGCGCAGTGTGCGGTCGGAGATTCTCATCCTTGGGATTCTCATCAGACCTCCCAGTCCCTCAGAGTCGTCTTGAGCTGGTGGCGAGCCCGGTACAGACGAGCCTTCACCGCCGAGGCGGTCAGTCCGAACAGATCGGCCAACTCCACGTAGGTCAACTCCTCCGTCTCACGCAGAATGAGCATCGCCCTAGCCGTCTCGTCCAGATCCGCTAGAGCCTCCAGCATCCTCGACAGTAGATGCCGACCCTCCACGACCCTCTCCGTGTCGGGGCCACCGGCTACGAGGAACTCCCAGTCGCTGGATGTCACCGAATGGGATTCGTGCCTAACCACCGATATGGCACGATTCCGGGCCACGCGCCTGATCCATCGGGTCTCACCCTGAAGATCCATCGGCGGCATGGACCTCCACGCCACGAGCAGAGTCTCCTGCACCACCTCCTCGGCCAACGCGTTGCTGCGGGTTATGGCCAGGGCCAAGCGGTACAGAGCACGACCGTGCAGGGCGATCAGATCTTCCAGCCGCCGGTCCGAAGCCGCGGTCTCCGATACGGAGTCCGCGCCACCGACAACCGAGGACTGCTCTTCCCGATCCGGGCTGGCCGTGATATTGGAGGTCCCCTCTGGACGAGCGTCATTCATGAGTCACCTCATCCATGTACGCACGAACTGGGGTCGGGTCGCGCCCCGGGAGTCCAACTCCTTCCCCACCCCCCGGGCAGAGCCGCGAACCGGTTCAAATCCGAAAACCGCCCGGGACCCGGAATTCTCCGGGTCCCGGGCCGACTCGATAGGTACTCCTGGCCTCAGGTGACGGTGAGCGTCTCCTGGGTCTCCAGGCTGATCGTCGTGGCCACGGTGGTGGCCGGGGCCCCCAGTCCCAGGACGGTCTGGTCGAGGGAATAGCCGGGACCACCGTGCTCGGTTATGTCCAGACCGATGACCTCGTCCTCGGCGGGAACCCTCAGCCCCATCAGACGGTCGATGGCGGTGAACACCACCCATGAGGCGCCGGCGGCGAAGCTGAACAGGATCAGCACGACCAGGGCCTGAACGATGAGCTGGGCCACCCCTCCCCCGTAGAAGAGCCCGGCGTTGTCCCGACCCAGGAAGGCGTCGTCGTAGCGGGCGAACAGACCGATGGCCAGCGTTCCCCACGCTCCGCACACACCGTGGACGGAGATGGCGCTGACCGGATCGTCGATGCGGATGCGGTCGAAGAAGGCGATGGCCAGCACCACCAGGAGTCCGGCGAGGAATCCGATGCTGACCGCCCCGAAGGTGTTCACGGTTCCGGCCCCGGCGGTTATCGCCACCAGGCCGGCCAGGGTGCCGTTGGCGGCCATGGCGATACTGGGAACACCGGTCCGGTACCAGTTGAGGGCGGTGGCGGCGACCATCCCGGCACAGGCGGCCAGGAGGGTGTTCACAGCCACGAACACCACGAAGTCATCGGCGGCCAGCTCCGAACCCGGGTTGAACCCGAACCAGCCGAACCACAGGATGAACACACCCAGCACGGCCAGGGCCATCGAATGCCCCGGTATCTCGTTGACCGAGCCGTCCTCGTTGTACCGACCGATCCGGGGACCGAGCTTCCAGGCCCCCACCAGGGCCGCCATGCCGCCCACACCGTGCACCACCGAGGAGCCGGCGAAGTCCGAGTACGTCGCCCCCATGATGTTGATGCGGGACACCAGCCCCCCGCCCCAGGTCCAGTGGACCGCCACCGGGTAGATCACGGCGGTCATCAGCAGGCTGAACGCTATGTAGGAGGAGAACTTGGTTCTCTCGGCCATGGCCCCCGAGGCGATGGTGACCGCGGTGGCGGCGAACACCGACTGGAAGAAGAACTCCGTGGCCGGGCTCAGCCCCTGGGTGAACCCGAAGAGACTCTCCCCCGACAGGAAGAACCGGCTGGTGCCGATCAACCAGTGGTCGCCGCCGTAGGCGAAGGCGAAACCGACCGCCCAGAAGGCCAGGATCCCGACCCCGGCGTCGGCGATGTTCTTGGCCATGATGTTGGACACGTTCTTGGCCCGGGTCATTCCCGCCTCGACCAGCGCGAACCCGGCCTGCATGAAGAAGACCAGCACCCCGGCCGTGAACACCCACAGGTTGTCCAGGACGTACTGGGTGTCGGCGGTCTGCGCCCCTACGGGGTTGGCGAATATGAACACCGCCGTGACCGTGGCCAGGATGGCCACCATCAGTTTCCGTGCGATCCCGTGTCTCACTGATTCTCCCTCTCCGAACCGCCTCGTGTACCGGCCGATGGGTCGACCGCGGTCCCGTGATGGTGAAACTAGGAAATCCAGGTGTCGCCGCCGTTCCCTGAATGTGACGAGTCTGTTTCCTGCCCCCCGGGGAAGACGGGAGGGTCACGTGAGCGTTTCGGGCGTGTTTCACCGACGGAATCAGGAGTCTGGTCGGGCCCCGGGGGATCGGTGACCTCGATCCGACCCGGGTGATCTCAATCGACGTAGGGGCGGGGATCGAACCCGGCGAGCAGGGCCTCGGTGATCCTCTTGGGAGAGGCGGCCAGGGCCATGTTCGACCACAGCCGCTTCGGATGCCGGATCTCGCGCCGGCCGTCCCTCACCGCCCTCACCACGTCCCGGGCCACCTTCGACGGGCTCACCGTGACCAGCAACCCCATGCGCCGCAGGCGGGCCTGGGCGGCGTCGAGACCCTTGATGTCCACGACCTTGTCCCACATCTCGGTGTCGATTGGACCCAGGTGGGCGACGGTGACCCCCACCCCCGAGCCCTTCAGCTCGAAGCGCAGACCGTCGGAGAACTGGGTGAGTCCGGCCTTGGTCGCCCCGTAGACAACCAGCCCCGGGGTCGGCGTCATGGCCGCCAGGGAGGAGATGTTCACGATTCGACCCCGCCCACGGTCGACCATCCCGGGCAGGACCTGGCGGGACAGCCTCATGGGCGCCACCAGGTTGATGGCCACGATGCGCGAGATCTCGCTCTCGTCGGTCCTCTCCAGGTAGTGGCTGGACTCCACCCCGGCGTTGTTCACCAACACGTCGAGCGGGCCCACCTGCGCCTCCACCCTGTCGACGAAACCCGACAGCCGATCGGGATCGGACACGTCGAGGGGAAAGGCGTGTCCTCCCAGTTCCCGGGCCAGTTCCCCGATCCGGTCCTCGGACCGGGCGGCCAGCACCACCTCGGAGCCGCCGGCGGCGAACTCCCTGGCGATGGCCTCACCGATACCCCGGGAGGCCCCGGTGACCAGCACCCGGGCACCCCCTGGATCGAAACCACTCATCTCTCCCCCTTCGGCGTCCGCTCGTGTACCCCAATCGGGGTCCGGCCCGATCAGCCTGCCACGCCGGAGCACCGCGGCCCACCGCCGAACCCCGACCCGATGCCCGCGGACCTCGGGATGATCGCCTCCCCGGCCACGTCAAACGCGGCGAGGGGCCGGACCGTGGGCCCGACCCCTCCGGGTGAGGTTCGGTTCCGGGCTCAGATGAAGGCCGGCACGAACACCAGGCTCACGATGGTCATGAGCTTGATCAGGATGTTCATGGCCGGGCCCGAGGTGTCCTTGAAGGGGTCGCCGATGGTGTCCCCGACCACCGCGGCCTTGTGGGCCTCGCTGCCCTTGCCCCCCAGGTTCCCGGCCTCGATGTACTTCTTGGCGTTGTCCCAGTTGCCCCCGGCGTTGGCCATGTAGATGGCGATGAGGAATCCGGTCACCACCGCCCCGGCCAGGAATCCACCCAGGGCCTTGACGTCGACGAAACCGATCGCCAGGGGCAGGATGACCGCCAAAGCGCCGGGAAGCACCATCTCCTTGAGGGCCGCCTGGGTGGAGATGTCGACGCAGCGGGCGCTGTCGGGCTTTACCCCGGGCTTGCCCTCCCGCAGTCCGGGGATCTCGGCGAACTGGCGCCTGACCTCCACGATCATCTGCTGAGCGGCCCGACCCACCGAGGCCATGGTGAGGGCGGCGAACACGAAGGGGGTCATGGCCCCCAGGAACAGGCCGATGGTCACCGCGGTGTCGTTGATGTCGAGATTGAATCCGCTGCTACCGGTACCCGCCGTGAGGCTGAAGGACTTGAACAGGGCCAGGGCGGTCACCGCCGCCGAACCCACCGCGAATCCCTTGGCGACGGCGGCGGTGGTGTTGCCCAGCGAGTCCAGGGAGTCGGTCACCTCACGGACCTCGGGGGGCAGCTCGGCCATCTCGGCGATGCCACCGGCGTTGTCGGCGATGGGACCGTAGGCGTCCACGGCCACGATCACCCCGGTGACGGCCAGCATGCCGATAGCGGCGAGGGACACCCCGTAGACCCCGAGGGGATTGTCACCGGCGAAGGCGTTCTGACCCAGCCAGTAGGAGACACCGATCATGATCACCACCAGGACCACCGCCGGCATGGTGGAGAGCATCCCCTGGGAGGTGCCCTCGATGACCACGGTGGCCGGACCGGTCTCGGCCTGAGCGGCCACACTCTTCACCGGACGGTAGTGGTCGGAGGTGAAGTATTCCGAGGTCAGGCCGATGGCCCAGCCGCCCAGCAGACCGACGATGATGGTCAGGGCCAGGTAGAACCAGTTGTCGACCAGGTCGCTGCCATTGAACAGCAGGTAGGCCGAGACCAGGGCCAGTACGACCGTCAGGCCCATGGACACGTACTGCCCGGTGTGGAGCTGGGCGGAGAGGCTGGCGCCGGGCCGCCCCCGGGTGGCCAGGGCCCCCAGGATGGAGGCGATCATGCCCACGGCCCCGATCAGGATCGGGAACAGCATGAGCCGCTCGGCGAAGTCGCCGGCGGGACCCGACAGGTCGATCGCCCCACTGCCGGCGATGACACCGGGAACCAGCAGGGAGACCAGCACGATGGGGGCCACGATGGAGCCGACGTAGGACTCGAAGAGGTCGGCGCCCATACCGGCCACGTCACCCACGTTGTCGCCCACGGAGTCGGCGATGGTGGCGGGGTTGCGGGGGTCGTCCTCGGGGATACCGGCCTCGACCTTGCCGACCAGGTCCCCCCCGACGTCGGCGGCCTTGGTGAAGATTCCCCCGCCGATGCGGGCGAACAGGGCGATGGAGCTGGCACCCAGCCCGAAGGCGGCGACGACCTGGAAGGCGTTGTCGACCTCGAGCCACTTGGCCCACAGCAGATAGTTGAACGACACGCCCAGCAGGCCGAGTCCGGCGACGGTGAAGCCCATGACCGCCCCACCCTTGAAGGCCAGGGGCAGGGCCTCCTCGGCTCCCTGACGGGCGGCGTTGGCGGTGCGGGTGTTGGCGGCGGTGGCGATCCTCATCCCGATGAATCCGGCTATCGAACTCAGCAGGGCGCCCATCACATAGGCGATCGAGGCGTAGGGGCGCCCGTCGATGGGCACCACCAGCAGCACCACGAACATGATCCCGACGAACACCGAGACCCACTGGTATTCGCGACGGAGGAAGGCCATGGCCCCCTCCTGGATGGCCTCACCGATCTCCTTCATGAGATCGGTGCCCTCGTCCGCGGCCAGAACCAGCTGGGCGTAGTAGTAGGCGAGTCCGAGAGCGGCCACGGAGGCCAGAAGTGCAATGTAGGGAACCGAGTTCACGGGATCCTCTCTTGACGGTGAAGAACCCACCGGACGGCGGTGGGGTCCCGGGGCGCGACCTACTGCGGTGGGGCACCGGGACCCAGCAAAGCTACGCCCCCCACCCACCGTGGTTCAACCCTGACCGCCGCGGACCGGTGACGCCCACCCGAACTTGGTGCCCGAACGGGGGACGGGGCTAGGTTGACCGACCAGGGAACAGTCCTCGTCCACCACAGGGGGAATCACATGGAACTCAGCCCGAGCCCGGAAGGACAGGCCCTCCTGGAACAGGTCCGGGAGTTCATGGCCGAGCACATCTACCCCAACGAGGACACCTTCAGGGACCAGCTCCGCGAGGCGGGGAGCCCCCACGCCTTCCCCCCCATACTCGAGGAGTTGAAGGCCAAGGCCCACGAGAAGGGCCTGTGGAACATGTTCCTGCCCCACCTGAATCCCGATGAGCCGGGAACCCGTCTCAGTAACGTCGACTACGCCTACGTGGCCGAGGAACTGGGCAAGGTGTCCTTCGCCTCGGAGGTGTTCAACTGTGCGGCCCCCGACACGGGGAACATGGAGCTCCTGCACCTGTTCGGCACCCCCGAGCAGAAGGAGAGATGGCTGTACCCACTCCTGGAGAGCGAGATCCGCTCTTCGTTCGCCATGACCGAACCCGACGTGGCCAGCTCCGACGCCACCAACATCCAGACCTCGATGGTGCGCGAGGGCGACGAGTACGTCATCAACGGTCGCAAGTGGTTCATCTCCGGGGCCGAGGGCGAGCGCTGCAAGGTGTTCATCGTGATGGGCAAGACCGATCCCGAGGCCAGTCGCCACCGTCAGCAGTCGATGATCCTCGTGCCCAGGGACCACCCGGGGGTGGAGATCGTCCGCACCATGAAGGTGTTCGGGTACGAGGACCGCGGTGGTCACCCCGAGGTCCGCTTCACCGACTGCCGGGTCCCGGTGGACTATCTACTGGGAGAGGAGGGCGGGGGTTTCGCCATGTCCCAGGCCCGCCTCGGTCCGGGACGGATCCACCACTGCATGCGCTCGATCGGGGTGGCCGAGAGGGCCCTGGGTCTGATGATCGACCGGGCCCTGGTCCGCGAACCCTTCGGCAAGACGGTGGCCCAGCAGGGTGTCATCCAGAACTGGATCGCCGAGGCCCGCATCGAGATCGACCAGGTGCGGCTGCTGTGCCTGAAGGCCGCGTACATGATGGACACGGTCGGCAACCGTGGTGCGGCCACCGAGATATCCGCCATCAAGGTGGCGGCGCCGAACCTCTCGCTCAAGGTCCTCGACCGGGCCATCCAGGTGCACGGGGCCATGGGGGTCTCCCAGGACACGCCCCTGGCCAACATGTACGCCCACCAACGCACCCTGAGGTTGGCCGACGGTCCCGACGAGGTGCACAAGATGACCATCGCCCGCCGGGAGATCAAGAAACACGATCCCGACTTCCGTATGACCTGAGCCGATGTGACCTGAGCCGGTGTGACCTGAACCGGACCCCGAGGGCGTGTTCCGTCACGGTGCCGACCGAAAACCCCTGAAGGCCGACCCCGGTGGGGTCGGCCTTCGGGATTCTCACCGACTACCCGAGGGGCTCGGTCAGACCTTGGGGGCCATGTTCGGGGGACCGACCCTCTCCGAATCGGCGATGTCCCGGGGAGCCGAAGGTGGTCCGTCGGGCTGGGGCACGGCTTGACGACCACCCGATGCCGCCGCTGGAACCGGGGTCCCCGCCGGCTCCTCGTCATCGAACTCGGTGACCCCCGGTGGAACGTCCTTGCGGGACAGCATGGCCATGCCGATCAACGAGGCGATGAAGGAGGCGGCCAGGATCCCGATCTTGGCCTCGTCCTGGTTGACGATGCTGTCGGGGAACGCCAACCCGGTCACGAAGATGGACACGGTGAAACCGATACCGGCCGCCGCCCCCATGCCGATGAACTGCAGCCAGGTGACCCCCTTGGGCAGACGCAGTCCCAAGCGGGTCCCGATGAAGCTGAACAGGGTGATACCCACGGGCTTGCCCACGACCAGACCCAGGACCACACCGTGGGTGACCGGTGAGGAGATGGCGTCGGAGAAGGCCGACCCACTGAGCTCTATACCGGCGTTGGCCAGAGCGAAGATGGGGATGATGATGAAGCTGGTGAATGGGTGCAGCAGGGTCTCCAGGCGCTGACCCACCGGGATCCGCTCCCGCAGGAGAAACGCCATGTGGCGGATCTCCTCGGGCTCGGGGTCCTCGGGCAGCTCGTCGGCCAGGTCCTCGGCCTGCTCCCGGCTCAGCAGGGGCTTGGCCGGGGCCAGGAGCCCCAGACTCACCCCGGCGATGGTGGCGTGCACGCCCGATCGGAACATGGCGTACCAGGCGACCACACCGATCACGGCGTAGATGGCGGTGGCCCACACACCCGACCTGGTCAGATACCGGGTCAGCAGCAGGGCGGCGGCCGCCACGCCCAACCACACGAAGTCCAGGCCATCGCTGTAGAAGATGGCGATCACCGCGATGGCGCCGATGTCGTCCACTATCGCCAGGGTCAACAGGAACAACTTCAGACGGGGGGACACCCGCGAGCCGAGGAGGGCCACCACCCCCACGGCGAAGGCGATGTCGGTGGCCATCGGGATGCCCCAGCCCCCCGCCCCGGGACCTCCGGCGTTGAAGCTGAAGTAGATGACGGCCGGGACGATCATCCCCCCCAGGGCGGCCAGGGCCGGCAGGGCCGCCGTACGGGTGTCCTTCAGTTCGCCGGTGACCCGCTCACGCTTGATCTCCAGTCCGACCACGAAGAAGAACAGGGCCATGAGGGCATCGTTGACGAACTCCTCGAGGTTCATCTCCAGCTTCCAGGATCCCACCCTGAGTTCGAAGACCGATCCCCAGAACTCGTGGTAGGTGTGGCCCCACGGGGAGTTGGCCCAGATCAGGGCGGCGGCCGTGGCCGCCAGCAGCAGGACCCCGCTGGCCACCTCGAGGTGGATGAAGTTCAGCACCGGCCGGGCCACGTAGCGGGCCATTCGCCGGTCGCTGCCCACCCAGGTGGGGCGTTCGTAGAGCTTGTTCCCCGGGTGGTTTCCCGTGTCCTCGGGGCTGTCGTTGGCTGTACTCATGACGTTCCTCAGGCTAGGCGGCGGGTGGCCGTCAGCGGTCCACACCTGGGGTTCGAGTCGGCCGCGATCGGACCCATTGTTAGGAATCGATCCCCGACCGTCCGCGACCTCGGCGGTAACTGTTCAGGGGCGGTCAGCCCCGGCGGCGGTGCGAGAGCTTACGCCTGTTCTCCACGAAGTCGACCAGCACGTAGTCGCCCAGGGAG
Organism: Acidimicrobiia bacterium; assembly: GCA_026983855.1. Lineage (GTDB taxonomy): Bacteria > Actinomycetota > Acidimicrobiia > Acidimicrobiales > Poriferisodalaceae > DRKF01. The sequence continues at coordinate 8,126 of JALSTE010000019.1, read as the reverse complement.
TCGTTGGAGGTGAAGAACACCCGGCCCCCATTGAGCTGGGTGAGCTTCTCCATGAACTCCCTCAGGTAGCTGGTGGCGTCCAGGACGAACGTGTTGATCCGGATGCCGTCCCTGGTGCACCTGGCCACCTCCCTGAGCGTGGCGTCGACGGTGGCCCGGACCGGGGGGTAGTTGAAGTAGACCTCACCGCTGGGGAGTAGGTGGGCCGTGGGCTCACCATCGGTGATCATGATTATCTGCTTGGTGCCACCCTGCCGGCCGAGGAGTCTCCGGGCAATCATGAAACCGTGGGCCATGTTCGTTCCGTAGGCGAAGTCCCACGACACCTCCGGCAGCTCCTCGGGACGGAGCTCTCGGGCCGACTCGGCGAAGCCGACCATCCCCATGTAGTCGCGGGGAAACTGTCCCGAGATCAGCGAGTGGAGGGCCATGGCCACCTTCTTGGCCGGCAGGAAGTTGTCCCTCATGGGCATGGACAACGAGAGGTCGATCATGAGCACGGTCGACGCCCGGGTGGTCCGCTCGGTCCGCTCGATCTCGAAGTCCTCCGGGGCCAGGGTCACGGGGGTGCCGACCCCCTGACGCCTCACCGCGTTGCGGACCGTCTGCTCGATGTTGAGGGCGAAGGGGTCACCGTACTCGTGGGGCTTGGTCTCATAGGCCCTCTCGTGACCCACACCCAGAGAATCCATGCGGTGGCCACCGAAATGATCCCGGTTCAGCTTGGAGAACAGCTCATCGAGGGCGTTGCGGCCCAGTCGACGGATGGCCAGCGGGGTGAGCTCGAGTCGGCCCTCCCGGGACTCGAGCAACCCGGCCCGCTCGAGGGCCCGGGCCATCTCCGACATCTGACCCAGACTGTCGGCCGCCTCGTCACCCATCAGCCTCCGGACCCGCTCCAGGTCCACATCGGCCAGGGCCCCCGGGGTGGACGCCGACTGCAGCAACTGCCGGAGCTGATCCAACTCGCCCAGCTCCTGCATCATCTGGGTGCCCTGGGCCATCCCGAGGGGATTGTCACCGGAGAACTGGTAGCCGTTGTCCCACCCGGCGTCGGGAAAGGCCTGGCGCAGGTTGTCGGCCAGCTGATCGACCTGCCATCTCAGGTCCATGTCCTCGAGCAGTTGCTGGGCCAGACCCTGGAGCTGGGCCCGCTGCTCGGGTGTCATGGAGTTCAACATCGCCGACATCGCCGCCATGCGCCGGGCCATGGCCTCCAGCAACTCGTCGAGGGTCTCGGGCCCCTCGGGGAAGAAGTCGCCGTAGCGCTCCATGAATCCGTCGAAGTCCGGTTCCTCCCCCCGGGACCTCTGCTCGAGCATGCGGTTCAGCTCGGCCAGCATGTCCTTGGTTCGATCCATGTCCTCCGCCGACATGTCCGACATGGCGCCGGACACCTGGTCGAAGTAACTCTGGGCCAGCTCCCGCCGTAGTTCTTCGACCAGTTCAGTGAACCTCTCCCGGGCCTCGGGGGAGACGAACTCATAGGCCTGGAGGTCCCTCACCTTCCCCGCCAGGTCCGGGGCCAGCATGTCCAGCTGAAGTCGCCGGTCGGCGGCGGAGCGGGTGGCGATCTCCTCCCGGCGGGCGTCATCGGACATCCGGGCCTCGGCCAGGAAGTCCTCCAGCGCCTCCCGTTCGGTTTCGACCACCTCGTCCAACTGCTCGGAGATCTCATCGTAGATGCCGCCCAGGTCGTAGTTGTCCAGACGGGCCGCCCTCTCCGCCTTGAGCTGTTCCAGCAGTTCCCTCAGGCCCTGCATCCTGTTGCCGTCGGCGTCGGTCATCCCCTCCTGCATGAGCCGGCGGAGGGCGGCGTTGATGTCGCCGTGGTAGAGAAGATCGTCGGTGATCTCCCCGAGCAGGCCATCGGCGTCGTAGCTGAACCCCACCTGGGTTCCGTCCCACGCCGAGTAGGCGAAACGTCCCCGACCCGTCATCGGGGATCCCGCCACATGGGAATGACCAGTGGTCCCTCCGGCATGGTCAACTCGGCCCGCACGCTGAATCCGTGCCTCTCGTAGAGCCCGACGTTCTCCGGGTTGGACGACTCCAGATAGGCCCCCACCCCCTCCCGGTCGCACACGGACAGGACCCGTCCGAGCAGAGCCGAGCCCAGGCCCCCACCGCGGTGCCGCTGCCTGACGCCGACCGTGCTGAGGTAGTAGTGGGGCACCTCGGGGTGCTGCTCGGCGATGAGGGAGAACCCCTCCCCGACCAGACCCGAGCGGGGACCGTTGCTGCCCTCGACGAGCGACCAGACCGCGCTCCACCGCTCCGGCCCGAAGAAGCTCAGGTCGGGTGGGGCCCACAGGGCCGCGGCCCGGGCCGACCCCGCTGCTTCGTCCTCGACCAAGAAGCAGTGTCCCATCCCGTGGGCGGCCTTGACCGCGTGTCGCATCCAGGTGCCGAGCCGGGTCCGATGCACGGCCGTGGCCCGGGTGCCGGTACCACGGTCGAGGGCCCAACCGAAGAACGGGTCGTTGGTGAAGGCCTCCACGAGGGCCTCCACCGCACCGGCCAGATCCGCGGCCCGGGCCCGGCGGACCAGGGGTTCCGGTGATGCCCCCGGCACCGGGTCAGCCCCGACCCCGGTAGGTCGCCCGTGACCCCAGGGCGTCCTTGTTCAGGCGCTGGGAAAGGTGCAGGCCCTCCAGGATCAGCTCCACCGCGCTGGCCACCATGGCCGGGTCCTCGCCATCGACGAGACGGGTGACCATCGGGGCCAGGGCGGGGATGTCGGAAAGGAGGCCGGCGTAGTCGGCGGCGGCCAGGTCGTCACCGGCGTGCACCACCCGCCCGGCCTCGAAGGCCGTGAGGACGTCGACGAACTCACGGGGTTGGAAGTGACGCCGGAACACCTCCAGGACGGCCTGACGGAGCATCTGCTCCACCAGATGGGACTCCCGACCCTCCTCGAAGGTGTCGATCTCGATCTTGCCGGCGGTGGACGCCACCAGGGAGTCGAGATCGCTCACCCTTGGCACCGCGTGGGTCTCCCCGGTCCTCAGGGCCCTCCGGGCGGCATTGGCCATGAGCACCTCGAGGTTGGCCACCGTCATCCGGACCGAGACCCCCGACCGGTGATTCACGTGGGGACTGGACCGGGCCACGTGGGAGAAGGCGGCCACGATCTCGATCATGTGGTCGGGCAGGGAGGTGGTGAGACCCTCGGCCCGAAGGGGGGTTATCTCCTGGCGGGCGATGTCCATCTCGATGTCGACGTCGAGGGGATAGTGGGTGCGGATCTGGCTCCCGAAGCGATCCTTCAACGGGGTGATGATCCGTCCCCGGTTGGTGTAGTCCTCGGGGTTGGCCGACGCGACCAGCATGACGTCGAGGGGGAGGCGCACCTTGTGACCCCGGATCTGGACGTCGCGCTCCTCGAGCACGTTCAGCAGACCCACCTGGATCCTCTCGGCCAGGTCCGGGAGCTCGTTGAGCGCGAACACCCCCCGGTTGGTCCGGGGAACCAGGCCGTAGTGGAGGGTCAGTTCATCGGAGAGGTAGCGGCCCTCGGCGATCTTGATGGGATCCACCTCGCCGATCAGATCGGCGATCGAGGTGTCGGGGGTGGCCAGTTTCTCGCCGAACCTGTCGTCGCGGTTCACCCACGTGATCGGGGTCTGTTCGCCCATCTCCGCCACCAGGCTCCGGGCGTGGCGGGACACCGGGGCGTAGGGATCGTCGTTTATCTCCGACCCGGCGACGATGGGCATCCACTCGTCCAGCAGGCCGGTCAGGGACCTGATCATGCGGGTCTTGGCCTGTCCCCGCTCACCCAGGAAGATCACGTCGTGACCGGCCAGCACCGCGTTCTCGAGCTGGGGGAGGACGGTGTTCTCATACCCCAGCACCCCCTCGAACAGCGGTTCCCCGTTCCTGATGCGGGACACGGCGTTGCGCCGGATCTCCTCCTTCACCGGGACGGACTCCCATCCCGACTTCCGCAGCTCCCCCAAGGTCCCCGGTCTGTCCATGGCCGCAGGCTAACCGCACCTCAACCACATACAACCGCCGCCCCCGAACCTCCCCGGCGGGGCCTCCTGCCCCCTCCACCGGCCACACCCACCGGCGTTCCACCGCTACCGGTACCGTCAAGGGTGGCTCCCTGCCCCCTGCACCGGCCACACCCACCGGCGTTCCACCGCTACCGGTACCGTCAAGGGTGGCTCCCTCCCCCCTCCCCCCGGTGTCCACCGAGCCCCACCAGGAGATCCCCGCCCCGATGACCGATCCCCTCCCTCCCTCCGGACCTGATCGGCCCGACGGGGTTTCCCGAAGACATTCAGCCGACACCGCGGCCACCCACCGACCACCGACGTCGGACATCGGCGCCCGGAACTCCGGTGGCGGCCCCCCGAGCCGGGATCTGTCGGGCGTCTGGTCCATGGCCCGGGCCGAGGAGGATCTGCGGCGGACCTTCTCCGAGGAGGAGACCCCCGGTGACTGGGTGGACGTGGCGGTCCCGTCGCACTGGCGGAGCACCTCCGGGTTCGAGGACGCCGAGGCGGTGCTGTACCGCCGCCGGTTCGAGGCCGGGTCCCCGGCCCCGGGGGAGAGGCGGTGGCTGGTCCTCGACGGGTTGTGCTACCAGGGCGACGTCTGGCTGGACGGCACCTACCTGGGCGACACCGAGGGCTACTTCATGCCCCACTGCTTCGAGGTCACCCCGGCCCTGGCCGACCGGTCGGAACACCTGCTGGCGGTGGAAGCCACCTGCGCCCGACCCACCGACCTGAGGGCCAAACGCAACATCACCGGAATACTCCAGCACTGGGACTGCCTCGATCCCGATCTGAACCCCGGTGGGCTCTGGCGCCCGGTCCGACTGGAGAGGACCGGACCGGTGAGGTTGTCAGTGCTCCGGTGCATGGTCGTGGAGGCCGACGAGGAGCGGGCCATCATCCAGTTCCACGCCGAACTGGACTCCGTGGCCACCCACACGGTGACCATCCGGACCCTCATCGACACCGCCGGGGCGATCCCCGCGGGCGACATCCTCGACACGGGTGACGAGCATCTCCTCTCCGCCGGTTCCAACACCATCGAATGGCGGGTGGCGGTGGAGGAACCCGAACTCTGGTGGCCCCACTCCCTCGGCGGACAGCCGATGTACGACCTGAGGGTGGAGGTCCTCCTGGCGGGAAGGCTCAGTCACGTCCGGAAACGGCGCATGGGTCTGCGCCACTTCAAGCTCCGCAACTGGATCGCCTCGGTCAACGGCGAGCAGATGTTCCTCAAGGGCACCAACATGGGCCCGGTTGACGCCGACCTGGCCTCCACCGGATCGGCCGACTTCGCCCGGGACCTCGATCTCGCCGTCCAGACCGGCCTGGACCTGGTCCGGGTGCACGGGCACGTCACCAAGCCGGAGTTCTACCGCGAGGCCGACCGGGTGGGGATGCTGATCTGGCAGGACTTCCCGCTGCAGTGGGGCTACGCCCGTGGTATCCGCGAACAGGCGGCCCGCCAGGCCCGGGCCATGGTCGACATGCTGGCCCACCACTCCTCGATCGTCATCTGGTGCGGCCACAACGAACCGGTGCCCACCGATGTCCGACCCGGACACCGCAGCGACGCCGACCCGACCAAGAGGTTCTTCCGTCGCGGTCTCATGGCCCAGGAGCTCCCGAACTGGAACCGGACCGTGCTGGACCGGACCGTCCGCCGGGCGATCGAGAAGGCCGACCCCTCCCGTCCGGTGGTCCCCCACTCGGGGGTCCTGCCCCATCCCCCCCAGCTCTCGGGCACCGACAGCCATCTCTACTTCGGTTGGTTCCAGGGCCGGGTGGATGATCTGGCCACCCTCGCGGCCCGGATGCCACGCCTGGTCCGCTTCGTCGGGGAGTTCGGGGCCCAGGCGGTGCCGGCTGACCCCCCTTTCGTGGACCCGCCCTCATGGCCCCGACTCGACTGGGAGGAACTGTCCCGACGACACGGACTCCAGTTCGAACTCCTCGACCACTACGTACCCCACGAGGGTCACGCCGACTTCGAGGGCTGGGCCCGGGCCACCCGTGAGTACCAGGGGGAGCTCATCCGCCGACAGGTGGAGACCCTCCGGCGTCTCAAGTACCGACCCACCGGCGGCTTCTGCCAGTTCCTGTTCGCCGACGCCGCTCCGATGATCTCATGCTCGGTGCTGGATCACCGTCGGGTCCCCAAGGAGGGCTGGGCCGCCCTGAGGGACGCCTGTCGGCCGGTGATCGTCGTGGCCGATCCCATTCCCTCCCCCATCGCCCCCCGAACCCGGCTCAGGCTCAGGGTGCACACGGTGTCGGATCTCAGAAGGGAGCTGCGCGGGGTCGGGCTGGAGGTCCGGCTGTCGTGGCGGGAGGGCGAGTTGAAGTGGGAATTCGGTGGGGACCTACCCGCCGACTCGGTCACCCGGACTGGGGTCCTGGACTTCGAGGTGCCCGCCACCTCGGGACGGATCAGGCTGGATCTCTCCCTACGGGTGGATGACGGGGACGACCGAATCCGGGTGTCCAACACCTACGTGGCCACTGTCCACCCCGACCCCGCCATCTAGTTCCCGGATCACCGGACCCCACCTGAAACACCACCCGACCGATACCGCCACCCCGCTCGGTTCGCCGCCCCCCTCCGGTGGGAGTACCTTCGGATCGGGCCGGTTCCGCCGTTCCGGCCCGACGCGCGCCAACTGGGCGTGTCCGACATGATCACGGAGGCAGACGCCGATGGCAGTCACCACCAGACCCACCCCGGGAGGGGGAGGTCCGAAGGTAAACCCCTCACCACGACGACCGGCACCGTGGGTGGTCCAGTTCTACCGCTCCGCCGTGGGCAAGAAGTGGGTGATGGCCATCACCGGCATGATGATCATGGGCTTCGTGATCGTCCACGCCCTGGGCAACCTCAAGATGTACATCGGCCCCGAATCCATCAACAGCTACGGCGAGGCCCTGCGTGACCTCGGGGGTCACCTGGTGCCCCGCACCCACCTGCTGTGGATCATGAGATTCGGCCTGATCGCCGCCTTCGCCCTGCACATCCACTCCGCCTACAGCCTCACCCGCATGAACCACCGGGCCCGGCCGGAGAAGTACGAGTCCCCCCGGGACTACATCGCCGTGGACTTCGCGGCCAAGACCATGCGCTACACCGGTGTGGTCATCGCCCTGTACCTGCTGTTCCACCTGGCCGACCTGACCTGGGGCACGGTGAACCCCGACTTCGTGCGGGGCGACGTGTACGCCAACCTGGTCCACAGTTTCGAACGGGTGCCGGTGGCGATCATCTACATCCTGGCCAACCTGGCCCTGGGACTGCACCTGTTCCACGGAGCCTCCTCGATGTTCCAGAGCATCGGGGTGAACAACGAGCGGGTGAGGACCCTGCGTCCCTACATCGCCGCCGCGGTGGCCCTGTCGGTCACGGCGATAAACGTGAGCTACCCCCTGGCGGTCCAGTTCGGCATCGTCTCACTCGGCTAGGAGATTCCCTTGAGCAACGTTCTCGATTCGAAGGTTCCCTCCGGCCCGCTCGCCGAGAAGTGGGACAAGCACAAGTTCGACACCCGCCTGGTCAACCCCTCCAACAAGCGCAAGTACGAGATCATCGTCGTCGGCACCGGACTGGCCGGGGCCTCAGCGGCGGCGACCCTCTCCGAACTCGGCTACAAGGTGCACGTCTACACCTACGCCGACAGCCCCCGACGGGCCCACTCGATCGCCGCCCAGGGCGGTATCAACGCCGCCAAGAACTACCAGAACGACGGCGACTCGGTCTTCCGGCTGTTCTACGACACCATCAAGGGCGGTGACTACCGCAGCCGGGAGGCCAACACCTACCGCCTGGCCCAGGTGTCGGTGGACATCATCGACCAGTGCACCGCCCAGGGGGTGCCCTTCGCCCGTGAGTACGGGGGCCTGCTGGCCAACCGTTCCTTCGGCGGGGCCCAGGTGTCGCGTACGTTCTACGCCCGGGGTCAGACCGGCCAGCAACTCCTGCTGGGTGCCTACCAGGCCCTGGCCCGCCAGATCGCCCAGGGCAACGTCACCCTCCACACCCGAAGCGAGATGCTGGAGCTGGTGGTCAAGGACGGCCGGGCGGCGGGGATAGTCACCCGTGACCTCCTCACCGGCGACGTCGCCTCCCAC
>JALSTE010000018.1 GCA_026983855.1 Acidimicrobiia bacterium | reverse complement strand
TACTGAAGATCGACAAAACCTTCGTCCAGCAGGGGGACAGGGATCCCGCCGACCGGGCCATCCTGAACTCGATCATCAGCCTGGCCCACGACCTGGGCCTGGTGGTCATTGCCGAGGGGGTGGAGAACCTGGCCCAGTTGAGGCTGCTGCGCGAGCTGGACTGCGACCTGGTCCAGGGGTTCCTCCTCCACAAGCCCATGCCTCCGGCCATGGCCACCGATGCCCTGGCCCGCACCCGTGACCGGGGACGGGTGGCCATCGAGACCTGACCCCCTCCCCCACCCTCATCACCCCGATCTGTGAGACCCGGGGACCACCACACCGCCCCCCACACTCACGAAAGCCGGAATGCCCCGATCTGTGAGACCCGGGGACCACCACACAACCCCCCACACTCACGAATCCCACCACCAACCCCGACCTGTGAGACCCGGGGACCACCACACAGCCCCCCACACTCACGAAAAGCGAGGGGATGGGGGTGGGGAGGTGTCGGCGGGGGTGGGCCTCAGTCCCAGAGGCCCTCGAGGAACATGTCGACCTCGTCGGTGAGGTCGACTCCCTCGTCCCCGACGCCATCGCCGGGGGCCTCCCCACCGGAGGAAACGGCCTCGAAGTGCTCCCTGACCGGCTCGAAGAACCGGCTCAGGGGAGCCAGGTGGTGGCGGTCGTCGAGAGCGTGGCGGTGCACGTGGTACCGCAGGGGGAAGTTCACCTCCAGGTGATCGCGTGCCCGGGTGACGGCCACGTAGGCCAGGCGCAGCTCCTCGTCCAGCTGGCCGGCGTCACCCAGGGACATGTCGGAGGGGATGTTTCCGTCGGCGGCGTGTATGAGGTGCACCGCCGTCCATTCCCGTCCCTTGGCCGAGTGGATGGTGGACAGGGTGAGGTACTCCTCGTCCAGGTGGGGAGGGCCGGCCAGGTCCCCCGTGCGCTCGGGGGGATCCAGGACCAGTTCGGTGAGGAACTCACCCCGGGTCCGGTAGGAGCGGGCGGTGACCGCCAGTTGGTCCAGGTCCCCCAGGCGGGCCAGATGGTCGTCGTAGCGGGTGGGGAACACGTGGGCGCAGAAGCGGTGCAGAACCTCCACCTGGTCGGCCGGTTCGAGATCGGGGCAGGCCCTCCAGGCGTCGCCCAGCAGGGCCAGCCCCTCCCCGGCCCGGGGAGCCAGGTCGGGCCCCGCGGCGAGGAACCGCTGCAGGGGGTCTCCCACCTCGGGGTCGGTGACACCGATCTCGGTGGTGATCCGGGTGACCGTGGCCGGACCCACCCCAGTGAGCATCGAGAGGCTGCGGTTCCAGGCCAGCTCATCGGATGGGTTCTCCAGCACCCGGAGCAGGGCCATGAGGTCCTTCACGTGGGCGGCCTCGAGGAACTTCAGGCCCCCGTACTTCACGAAGGGGATGTTGCGCCGGATGAGCTCCAACTCCAGATGGTCACTGTGGTGTCCGGCCCGGAACAGCACCGCCTGGTCCTCCAGTGGGACCCCCTCCTCCCGCAGTTCCAGAACCCGGTCGCACACGGCGACGGACTGGGCCCCCTCATCGGCGCAGGTCACCAGGCGGGGTGTCACCCCCGGACCCCTCCTGGAGTCCAGGACCTTGGGTACCAGGAACTCCGACTGGGCGACCACGGCGTTGGCCACCGTCAGAACCGGTTCGGTGGAGCGGTAGTTGCCGGTCAGGGTCAGGGTGGTGGCCCCGGGGAAGTCCTCGGCGAACCTCCACATGTTCTCCACCGTGGCGGCCCGGAACCCGTAGATGGCCTGGGCGTCGTCGCCCACCACGGTGAGCTGGGCCCCCCCGGAGCACATGTGCCGAACGATGTCGGCCTGGATCGGGTTGGTGTCCTGGTACTCGTCGATGAGGATGTGGTCGAACAGCCCGGCCAGGTGTGGCCCTCCCGCCGCCGATGCGGCCAGGGCCCGCCACATGAGCAGCAGGTCGTCGTAGTCCAGCACCCTCTGACGTCGCTTGCGGGACGTGTACTCCCGGAAGATGTCCCCGAGGGCCTCGGTGTGCTCACCCACCCAGGGAAAGTGCTCCTCGACCACCTGGCTCAGCTTCCGCTGGCTGTTCACCACCCGGGAGTGGATCGAGAGCAGGGTCTGGGCCCGGGGAAACCGCCGTCGGGAGCGGGCGTGACCGCTGCCGGTGCGGACCAGGCTCATGAGATCACCGGCGTCACCGGGATCCAGGACACTGAACTGCAGACCTGATCCCCCGGGGCCGCCGTTGGTCCGGAGCAACCGGCTGGCCACGGAGTGGAAGGTGCCCCCCCACAGCCTGGTGGCCACCCGGCGTTCGGTGGCCGCACCGACCCGGTCCATCATCTCCCGGGCGGCCCGCCGGGTGAAGGTGAGCAGCAGGATGCGCTCGGGTGGGACCCCCTCCTGCACCAGCCGGCTCACCCGGGCCACCAGGGTCCGGGTCTTGCCGGTACCGGCCCCGGCCACTATGAGCAGGTGACCGGGGCCGTGACCCGCCGCGGCCCTCTGCTCGGCGTTGAGGCCCACGGCCCAGGGCGGTGGTGGATCTTCCCCGCTCTCGAACATCAGTTCGATCATATATCCCGTTATCCTGCCCCGGGTGCTGACCGCCTCGGGGCTCTCCAAGACCCACGGATCCCGAACCCTCTTCGACAACGTCACCATCAAGGTCCTACCCGGCCACCGCACCGCCCTGGTGGGGGGAAACGGGGTGGGCAAGACCACCCTGTTGGAGATCCTGGTGGGTATCCAGGACCCCGACTCCGGCACCGTCACCCGACCCCGGGACCTGCGCATCGGCTACCTGCCCCAGGACCTGGAGGCCGTGGCCGGGGGGACGGTGCTGGCCGAGACCATGTCGGGGGCCGCCCACATCAACGAGGTCGCCGCCGAACTGGCCCGGCTCGAGAGCCGTCTGGCCGACCACGAGGCCCCCGACGCCGACGCCGTGCTGGCCGCCTACGGCGAGGCCCAGTCCCGCTTCGAGCATCTCGGCGGATACGCCCTGGAGGCCTCGGCCCACAAGATCCTGTCCGGCCTGGGCTTCAGACCCACCGACTCCGACCGCCCGGTGAGGGAACTCTCGGGGGGATGGCGGATGAGGGTGGCCCTGGCCAAGTTGCTGCTCTCCGAACCCGACGTTCTGATCCTCGATGAGCCCACCAACCACCTCGACGTGGACTCCGTCGCCTGGCTGGAGCAGCACCTCGCCGGTTGGACCGGGTCCCTGCTGTTCGTCAGCCACGACCGGGACTTCATCGACGGGGTCGCCAACCGGGTGGTGGAGATCATCGGGGGTCAGGCCACGGAGTACGTGGGGGGATTCGCCGAGTTCGTCGTGGCCCGGGAGGAGGTCGTGGCCCGGGCCGAGGCCGCCGCCGCCCAGCAGGCCCGAAAGGCGGCCCACCTGGAGCAGTTCATCGAACGCTTCCGCTACAAGGCCACCAAGGCCCGCCAGGTGCAGAGTCGAATCAAGACCCTCGAGAAGCTGGAAGCCATCCCCGTCCCCGACCGTCGCCAACTGAAGGTGCGTTTCGCCTTCCCCGAACCCCAGCGCTCGTCGCGGGTGGTGGCCGAGTTCAACGACGTCTCCGTCGGCTACGACGGCGAGGTGGTGCTCGAGGGAGTGGACTTCGTCGTCGAACGGGGACGCAACGTGGCCCTGGTGGGGCCCAACGGGGCCGGCAAGACCACGCTCATCAAGCTAATCACCGGCGAGCTGGAGCCCATCTCGGGGACGGTCACCCGCGGGGCCAACGTCGACGTGGCCAGCTTCGCCCAGCACCAGGCCGAGGTGCTGGACGAGAGCCGTACCGTGCTGGAGGAGTTCCGGGCCCGGATCGGCGACCAGGGTTCGCGGAACCTGCGGACGGTGCTGGGTTCGTTCGGGTTCTCCGGCGACGCCGCCGACCGCCGGGTGGGCGAGTTGTCCGGCGGGGAACAGACCCGCCTGGCCCTGGCCATGACCATGGCCAACCCGGTGAACCTCCTGATCCTCGACGAACCGACCAACCACCTGGACCTGCCGAGCTGTGACCTGCTGGAGGACGCCCTCAAGGTCTACCCGGGCACGGTGATCCTGGTCACCCACGACCGGCACCTGATCCGTGGGGTGGCCGACGCCCTGGTCGAGGTCCGCGACGGTATGGCCGTGTGGAGCGAGGGGGTTGACGAGTCGATACTCACTCCCCGCGGCGCCCCGCCCGCCGGCTCCTCCGCCACCGCCACCCCAGCCGACGGCGCCTCTCCCCCCGGCGCCTCTCCATCGGCGGAGGGAACGGACCGGGGCTCGGCTCGCCGACGGCCCAAGAAGCAGGAACGCCGCGATCGGGCCCGGGCCCGCGAGACCCGGGGACGGGCCACCCGCGACGTGCGCCGGAGCTTGTCCCGGGTGGAGCGGGACTGGGAGCAGGCGGAGGCCCTGGTGGCGGAACTTCAGGCCGAACTGGCCGACCCCGCCACCTACGACGACCCCGACCGGCTGGGGGAACTGAACCGTCGATTCGAGGAGGCACGCAACCGGGCCGCCGACCTGATGAGGGAGTGGGAGCGACTCACCGCCCAACTCGAGACCCCCAACCCCCCCTCCCCCTGATCTATGCCCGCCCAGTGGTCGTGTGACAACCACGCGACGGGCACAGATCCGGGAAGGGAGGGGGAGGGGGAGGCGGGAGAGGGTGGGGGGGTCAGGTGGAGCGGACCAGGCCGGCCCTCTCGCCCTTGGCTACCAGCTTCACCGCCACCTTGCGGCTGGCCTCGTCGATCATCTCGTCCCCGAACATGACCGCCCCCTTGCGGTCCCCGGTGGTGGTGGCCTCGGCGTAGGCCTCGAGGATGGCGTGGGCCTTGTCGAACTGCTCCTGGGTGGGTGAGAACAACTCGTTGAGGATCTTCACCTGATCGGGGTGCAGGGCCCACTTGCCGTCATAGCCCAGCTCCATGGCCCGGCGGGAGTACTCCCGGAACCCCTCCAGATCACGGATCTTCACATAGGGGCCGTCGATGACCTGGATACCGTTGGCCCGACCGGCCATCAGGATCTTGACGAACACGTAGTGGAAGTAGTCGCCGGGGTAGCCGGGGATGTCCAACCCACCCCCCAGGGAGGGCATCTGCATGTCGGCGGACATGTCGACCGGACCCAGGATGATGGTCTCGATCCGGGGGGAGGCGGCGCAGATCTCCTCGACGTTGATGAGGCCCCGGGCCGTCTCGATCTGGGCCTCGATGCCGATGTGACCCCGGGGCAGGCCGGCGTTCTCCTCCACCTGGGTGAGGAGCAGGTCGGCGGCCACCATCTCCGCCGCCGACTGCACCTTGGGGAGCATGATCTCCTCGAGCCGCTCCCCCGCCTGACCCACCACCTCGATGATGTCGTAGGCCGTCCAGCGGGTTCCCCAGTCGTTGACCCGGACGCAGAGGACCTTCTCCCCCCAGTCCTGGTTGCGGATGGCGTTCACCACCTTGGAGCGGGCCGACTCCTTCTCCAGGGGGGACACGGAGTCCTCCAGGTCGAGGAACACCATGTCGGCATCGAGGGTCGGTCCCTTGGCCAGCATCTTCTCGCTGGAACCGGGAATCGACAGACATGATCGGCGGGGGAGGTCACGAGTGCGCTGGGACATG
>JALSTE010000017.1 GCA_026983855.1 Acidimicrobiia bacterium | reverse complement strand
TACCACGTGATCACCGACAACCAGAAGTTCCGGGGGCACTGGTTCGATGTCGTGAAGATCTGGGAGGGAGGTCTCGGGATCTGGGGCGGTGTCGCGCTGGGGATAGTCGTGGGGGTCTGGTACGCCCGACGCCAGGGATGGGACGTGGCCGGGCTCATGGATGCCGCCGCCCCCGCCATTCCCCTGGCCCAGGCCATCGGGCGGGTTGGCAACTGGTTCAACCAGGAGCTGTTCGGGCGTCCGACGAACCTTCCCTGGGGCCTCGAGATAGACGTGGCCAACCGTCCACCGCAGTATGTCGACTCGGCCACTTTCCACCCCACCTTCCTCTACGAGGTTCTGTGGAACCTCCTCGTGGTGGCCCTGATCATCTGGGTGGTTCCGCGGCTGCTCCCCCACCTGAAGCCGGGACGACTGATGGCCGCATACGTCTTCCTGTACTGCGTCGGGCGGCTGTGGATCGAGCTGATGCGCAGCGATGAGGCCAACCGAATCCTCGGGCTGCGGGTGAACGTCTGGACATCCACCATCGTGGGTCTGGTGGCCCTGGGTGTGGTGATCACCGGGCGGGGAGGCGGCCGGACGGCTGAACCGGGGGAACCGGTTCCCCCGGCCATGGTCTCCCCGGGATCGGAGTCACCGGGCTCCTAAAGCGGATCGGGGACCGGACGACGGGGTCTGTGCCAAACAGAACGGATCTCGATTCGACGGCAGGGAAGCCCGGGCAAGCGCCTGTGCTTCCCTGTTGCCATTTTTCGGACCCCCGGAGCGATCCCATGTCAGGAGTGAACCTCGGAGACGGTGTCTTCGACGTCACCAGCTACGCCATGACCGGCCTGACCCGACGGGCCGAACTCCGTGCCAACAACATCGCCAACGCCGAGACGCCCAACTTCCGGGCCAAGACCGTTGACTTCGAATCGATCCTCTCCCAGCGCCTGCGAGGGGGAGACGTGACGGACCTCCGGTCGGGACCGGCGGGAATCGAGACCCTGCGCGACAACTACGTGGATGTCAACGGCAACAGCGTGGACCTCGAGGTCGAGACGACGGAGATGATCCAGGACAACCTCATGTTCCAGGCGGTCATCAACGGATTCAACTACAAGGCCGACATCCTGCGCTCGGCGATCGGCGGACGATGAACGACCCGATACGAACCGACCGGGGAGAAATGACATGAGTGGTCCCTTCGGGGCGATCGACATAGCCAGGACCGGAGCCACCATGGCCAGCCGGTGGATGGACGTGCTCGGACACAACCTCTCCAACGTGAACACCGTCACCTCCACCGATGACGAGGCCTTCCGGGCCAAGTACCTCGTGGTACGGGAGGATGTGGCCGCCGGGGGGTCCGGTGTCCAACTCACCGACATCGTCAAGGCCGAGGGGGACGCCCCCCTCTACTACGACCCCGAGAACCCCCTCGCCGACGACAACGGCAATGTGCAGGGGCCGGTGATCGACGTGGCCGGTCAGATGGCCGATCTCATAGTGGCCACCCGCCACTACCAGATGAATCTTCAGGTGGTCTCGGCCGCCGAGGAGGCCTATCAGGCCGCCCTGGGAATTGGAAGGTGATCCGATGACCGTCGTACCCGTGGCCCCCGTCGTACCGCTGGGGGGAGTGACGTCCACCTCGGGCGCACCCTCCGCCGGAGCGGCCCAGGGCGGATTCGGAAACATCCTGGGCGACGCCCTGCAGAACGCCTCGGACTCCGAGCGCTTCGCCGACGAGATGGTCGGGAAGCTGGCGGCCGGGGAGGACGTCCAGGTTCACGACGTCCTGGCCGCCACCACCAAGGCCCGTCTGACCGTTGACCTGCTGGTGGCGGTCCGGGATCAGGCGGTGCAGGCCTATCAGCAGATCAGCAACCTCCAGCTCTAGACGTCGACGATGACCGCCCTGCGCACAGATTCCGGACTCCGGAACCCGACCACCGGGACCGGCTCCTCGGCGACGGTGAGCCGCGTCCTGCCTGATCTCGTCGACCGGCTCCGGGGAATCGACTTCGCCCGGATCACCGGTTCGGTGGCCAGGGTGCGGGGGGTGGAGGTCGAGATCCGCGGGCTCAGGGTCAAGGTGGGTGACCCGATCGAGATCCAGGGTGACGGGCCGCCTCGCCGCGGGGAGGTCATAGCGGTGACTCCCACGGGAGGGGTGGCGGCCCTGTTCGAGTCGGCGGAGGGAATAGGCCAGGGGGATCGGGTCGCAGCGGCCGGATCCCGTTCGATGGTCGTCGCCGGAGAGGGCCTGTTGGGTCGTGTCGTCGACGGACTCGGCCGTCCCCTCGACGGCGGCCCTCCGATCACCGGCCAACTACTGAACCTCACCGAGCCCTCACCGAGCCCCCTCCAGCGTCGGAGGGTGGAGCAGCCGCTGGCGATGGGCGTGAGGGTGCTGGACCTCATGTGTCCCGCCGGCCGGGGACAGCGACTGGGAATCTTCGGGGGCTCGGGTGTCGGCAAGTCGACCCTCCTGGGGATGATGGCCCGCGGTACCGAGGCCGACGTGAATGTCGTGGCCCTGATCGGTGAGCGTGGCCGTGAGGTCCGGGAGATGATCGAGGACGAGTTGGGTTCGGAGGGGCTGGCCCGCAGTGTCGTGGTGGTGGCCACCTCCGACCAGTCGGCGATCCTCAGACGTCGGGCGGCTGAGTTGGCGGTGCGCTACGCCGAGTACTTCGCCGACGGTGGGTTGGACGTCATGTTCCTCTTCGACTCCCTAACCCGCCTGGCGATGGCCCAGCGGGAACTGGGAGTGGCCTCGGGTGAACCGCCCACCAGCCGGGGCTACACACCCTCGGTGTTCTCCCTGATGGCGGCCCTGCTGGAACGCACTGGACCTCGGGCCAACGGTACGATCACCTCCTACTACACGGTGCTTGTCGATGGGGACGACATGAACGACCCGGTCGCCGACTCGGCCCGGTCGATTCTCGATGGTCACATCGTGTTGGACCGCTCCCTGGCCCACCGTGGTCAGTATCCGGCGGTGGATCCCCTCGCCTCCCTGAGCCGACTCGCCGATCGGGTGGTTTCCCCCGAGAGGTCGCGGGCGGCCGCCGTTCTCCGTTCGGCCATGGCCGCGGCGGCGGAGGTACGCGACCTGGTGGAGGTCGGCGCCTACGTGGCCGGGACCAACCCCCGGGCCGATGCCGGACTGATGGTTCAGGCCGATATCGAGGCCCTCCTCGCCCAGGCCCCCAATGACGTCGGTCGTACCGAGGAGGCCTGGGATCTGGCTCTGGCGATAGCGGAGAGGATCTCATGAGCACCCGTCGACGCGGTCTTGACGTGGTGGCCCGCCTGCGGCGGATACGTGAGCGTCAGGCCCAGCAGGATCTGGCCCACACCCAGAGGCGGCTCGCTGACGCCCAGGAGAAGCTCCGGGAGATTCGGGCCGGGGGCCCCTCCCTCGACGTCGGCGTGTCCCTCACCCCGGGACAGCTCCTGTCCCTGCACCTGCAGGGGGTGCGCAAGTCCGAGGACATCGAGGCCGCACGCGAGGAGATGGTCCACTGCCAGGCCGAAATCGACCGGGCACGGGGTGCCCTCGTCTCGGCGGCATCACGTCGCAAGGCCGTTGGCAAACTGCAGGCCAAGCGCCGAATCGTGACCGCGGCCGAGGCGGCCCGGGCCGCCCAGATGGCGATGGACGAGCTCGTTCTCATTCGCCACGGACGCGATGATGGAGCGGGACTGTGACGGCGACCAGCCCCGTGAGTGGCCGGATCAGCGAGATCACCTCCTCCTATCGACAGGCGTCGACTTTTCTGGGCGGGGCGCGGTCCTTCGCCGCCACCCTGGCCGGAGCCTCCGGTGGTGGTCCGCGGCTCGACCTCTCATCCTCGGGGACCTCGGCACCCACGGTGGCGGTGGGGCCCCAACGTCAGACGGCGGGTTCGAGGCCCCTGGCCCGGACCTACGATCCATCCTCGTTGCCCCCCGCCGCCGGATCGGGTTGGGAGCAACTCCTGCCGGAACGGGCCCAGCCGTGGATAGGTGCCATCGAGGACGCCGCCGCTGCCAACGGGGTGGATCCGCGGCTCCTGGCCTCACTGGTGTGGACGGAGTCGGGCTTCCGGGCTGATGCCGTCTCCCCGGTCGGGGCCCGGGGCCTGGCCCAGCTCATGCCGGGAACCGCGGCCGGTCTCGGTGTCGATCCCTCGGATCCGATCCAGAATCTCGAGGGCGGGGCCCGCTACCTGGCGGGGCAGTTGTCCACCTTCGGACGGGTGGATCTGGCCCTGGCCGCCTACAACGCCGGCCCGGGTCGGGTCCGGCAGTCGGGCGGAGTTCCGAACATCGCCGAGACCCAGGCCTACGTGCGAATCGTGACCGACCGCTATGAACGTCTACTTGGAGCGAATCCATGACCAATCCCGTGACGCCCTCGGCGGGTGCCCAACTGCTGGACCCTCCCACTGCTGAGCCGCCCCGTTCGGTGGCCGAGGCCTTCGGCGACCACTACCGCCGGGCCCTCGCCGGTGATCCGACCCGCTTGCGGGGTGAGGCCGTCGGTGCGGTGGGGCGAGCCCGGGGCCAGGACCCGACTCCGGAGCCTCGCGACAATGTGCTGAAGCGTCGTACCGATGACTCGGTCGACCGTTCCGATGGGAACCGATCGGGTCGGAGCGTCGAAAGGGATGCGAGCCCCGAGCGGGTGGGGCCCACCCGGAGGCGGAAGGTCGCCAAGGCCGACAGGGGCGGGAGTTCCGGGCGCCCCGCGGCCCGAACGGATGAACAGAAGGTCAACCCGGCAGGAACCGAAGCGGCCGCCGTCGCAACGCCTCGGGGTGAGGACGCACCGGTGACCGCCGGCGGGGACGCCACCGGAGCGCAGACCGTGGCCCCGGCGGTGCGGTCGGTGGCCCCGGCGGCCGGCGAGGCGCCGACGGGTGAGACGGTCGACGCCGCCGAGGGAGGCTCGATTCCGAGTGACGGGGTGGATGAGGCGGCATCCGCGGCTGAGATGGTCCCCGGGGCCGCGGTCGCCGAGGCTCCGGAGACGGAGCCGACGATCGTGGCGGACGGTGATCTCCCGGTCGTCGGGGCCCCGGTGGCGGCCGAATCCTCCGGGCCGGAACTCGACCCGGTGGCGGCGCCGGTGGAGACCGTGGTGGGGGAATCGGCCGTGGCCACCGCGACGGGTGGTGTGGCGGTTGGTGCCCCCGGGTCGTCCAAGGAGGAGAGGACCGGTAAGGGGAGATCGGTTGGATCGAGTGGGAAGTCATCCTCACCCGCCCCGGGGACTCCCGGTTCGGGGTTGACCGGCGCCACCTTGTCGGAATCGGCCTCGCCGTCGGCTCCGACGACCACTCCGACGGATCCGTCGCCGGTGACGGCGGCCGGGTCGGCCCTGGCCGCCACGGGAGCCACCGCCAACGACACCGCCGCTCCGGTATCGACGGGACCCGCATCGACAGGATCCATGTCGACAGGATCCACGTCGGGATCCGTGCCGACCATCGGTGGGGGAGAAGGCGGAGCGGTATCGGCCAATCCGACCGGCCCCGGCCCGGCCGGAACGACTGCCGCCGGGCGGCCGCTCGGCCCCGAGGCCGGTTCCCTCCAGAGGGTGGTGGAGTCCATCGAGGCCATGTCCCGGCAGCATCCTCC
>JALSTE010000016.1 GCA_026983855.1 Acidimicrobiia bacterium | reverse complement strand
GGGGTGACGGCCCGGGGGAGATGGGCGACAACCTGCCCCGGGTGGATCTCGGCTTCGGAATGAGCGCCACGGCGGTGACGGTGGGAGCGGCCCACGTCTGTGCCCTGCTCGGTGACGGTTCGGTGAAGTGCTGGGGGGGAAACGCCGCCGGTCAGCTCGGTCTGGGGGACACCGCCGATCGGGGTGACGGTCCCTCCGAGATGGGTGGGAACCTGCCGGAGGTGGACCTGGGCACCAATCGCTCGGCGGTGGCGATATCGGCCGGCTTCACGAACACCTGCGCGGTGCTGGACGACGGTTCGGTGAAGTGCTGGGGGAGCAATTCGTCCGGTGAGCTCGGTCTGGGGGACACCACCCCCCGGGGTGGCAGCTCCGGGCAGATGGGGGACAACCTGCCCCCGATCGATCTCGGTACCGGCCGCACCGCGGTGGCGGTCACGGCCGACAACGTCAGTTGTGCGGTGCTGGACGATGGCGGGGTCAAGTGCTGGGGCCGCAACGACAACGGTCAGCTCGGTCTGGGGGATACCGCCGATCGGGGTGACGGTCCGGGGGAGATGGGGGACAACCTGCCCGAGGTGGACCTGGGCCTGGGGGAGAGGGCCGACGCGGTGTCGGCGGGAACCTTCGGGGTCTGCGCCCGGCTGCTGACCGACACCGTGAAGTGCTGGGGCAGCAACGGCAGCGGTCAGCTCGGTCTGGGGGACACCGCCGACCGCGGTGACGACCCCGACGAGATGGGCGAGTTCCTGGCCTACGTCGACGTCCCCACCACGGCCCCGGCGTGGATCGCCTGCAACAGCCACCGCCCGGTCGGGTACTGGCTGGTCGAGACCGACGGCACCGCCTACGAGTTCGGTGACGCCCGGGCCCTGAACCCGGCCATCGTGCCCCTCGAGGACGCCGTGGACATCGAGGCGACCCCCACCGGATGCGGGTACTGGATGCTCTTCGCCAACGGTTTCGTGTTCAATCTCGGGGACGCCCCGGCCCTTGGGGACTTCGACCTGAGTTCCCTGGTGGCGGGGGAGAAACTGAGCTCGTTCTCCCCCACCCCCTCGGGGCGGGGCCTGTGGGGGTTCACCGATCGGGGACGGGTGTTGACCCTGGGCGACGCCAAGCCCAAGTTTGCCGGGGGGATATCGGATCTGACGTCGATCAATCTGGCCGGGCCGATAATCGACTCCGTACCCACCCCCAGCGGGGAGGGCTACTACATGCTGGGCTCCGACGGCGGGGTGTTCGCCTTCGGTGACGCCACCTTCGTGGACTCCCTCCCCGGAATCGGGGTGACCCCCGACCAGCCCACCGTGGGCCTCGTGCCCGACCCCGACGAATACGGCTACTGGATGGTGGCCGCCGACGGCGGGGTATTCGCCTTCGCCGCCCCCTTCGTGGGGTCGCTGCCGGGTCTGGGAATCACCCAGTTGCAGGCCCCCGTGATCGGCATGACCCCCTACGCCGACGGCTACCTCCAGGTGGCCTCCGACGGCGGGGTGTTCAATTTCTCCAGCCAGCCCTTCTCCGGGAGTCTGGGGGCGAACCCGCCGAACACCCCGATCGTGGCCCTGACCCCGTTGTGGAAGGGAAATTGAGGGGTCGCACCAGAGGATCAGGGGAGGCTCGACCCTTTCACCGGTGAAAAGGTGGGGCGGCGACCGTTTCACGAAGTGCGTTTCGTGAAACGGTCGCGGCTGTCCCCTCTCCCGGCCGATCACTTACCGGTGATGATCGGAACCGGAAGCTCCCGGTGGGGATGGTGCCGATGGCGGCCGAGGGGTGGGCTGATACCGGGGCGCGCCCACCAGAGTTCTGCAATTGAGCACATGTCCGAGGTCACGGTGCGGTCTCTGAAGTAGAACATCTCGGTGCTGGTGTCCGCGGCGGCGGGTGAGGAAGCTGGTGGCGGCCGCGGCGCAGACTGTGGCGCTCATGGACCGGTTGGGGTGGGGTGATCGTGACCTGGTGAGGTGTGACCTGGTCCGAACTGAGCTGACGAGGACGGTCCGACCGATTGGACCCGATCTGATGCTCAGGGGCCTTGAGGTGCTGGACGCCGCGACACTGGTCCAGGTGTCGACGGACTTGTTCGAGGAGGCCGGTCGCCTGGGCCTGCGGACCTGAGATCCCTCGACGCCGCGCAGCTGGCCACGGGACTGGATCTCGGTGCCGACCTCAAGGGTCTGGTGACCTACTACGAACGACTGGCCGGGGCGTCTCGGGTCAATGCCATTCCGGTCGTCTCCCCGGGCCGAGGTCACGGCCCTGACCGGCCCGCGCAAGGGCTCTGCGTGGCCTGGTCGCTCAGTTTTTCCAGGTGGGGGTGATGGCGACGATGGGGGTGTCGGGTGGGTTGTCGCCGAGGCTGCCGGAGAACGGCTGGCTGGAGAAATTGAACACCCCGCCGTCGGAGGCGACCTGGAGGTAGCCGTCGGCGTAGGGGGTCATGCCGATGACTGGGGCCTGCAACTGGGTGATTCCCAGTCCGGGGAGGCTGCCGACGAAGGGGGCGTTGAAGGCGAACACTCCGCCGTCGGCGGCGACCATCCAGTAGCCGGATCCGTCGGGGTCGGGCACGAGGCCCACGGTGGGCTGGTCGGGGGTCACGCCGAGGCCGGGTAGGGAGTTGACGAAGGTGGCGTCACCGAAGGCGAACACCCCGCCGTCGGAGCCCAGCATGTAGTAGCCCTCGCCGCTGGGGGTGGGGATGGAGTCGATGATCGGTCCGGCCAGGTTGATGGAGGTCAAATCGGATATGGCTCCGGCGAATTTGGGCTTCGCGTCGCCCAGGGTGAGGACCCGGCCCCGGTCGGTGAAGGCCCACAAGCCCCGCCCAGAGGGGGTGGGGGAGAACGACGCCAGTTTCTCCCCCGCTTGGAGGGTGCTGAGGTTGAAGTCGCCGAGGTCGGTGGCGTCGCCGAAGGTGTCGACGGTGCCGTTGGAGACCAGGGTCCAGTAGCCGCAACCGGTGGGGGTGGCCTCCACGTCGACGAGGGTGAAGGCGGGTAGCAGGGGCGGTTTGCCGAGGGGGTCGGCGTCGCCGAAGGGGTACAGGGTGCCGTCGCTCTCACCCAGCCAGTAGCCCACCGGCTGGCTGGTGTGGCAGGCGATCCAGGCGTCGGCCACCACCGGGATGCCGATGGGGGGGAGGTTGTCGCCCATCTCGCCGGGGTCGTCACCGCGGTCGGTGGTGTCACCCTGGCCCAGACGGCCCGAGAACCCGTCCCCCCAGCACTTCACGGTTCCGTCGTCCAGCAGGGCACAGGCGTTGCCGGTGCCCGCCACCACGGAGGTGGCGGTGCGGCCCGAGCCGAGGTCCACGGGTGGCAGGTTGTCGCCCATCTCCCCGGGGCCGTCACCCCGGGCGGTGGTGTCACCCTGGCCCGTTTGGCCCGAGAATCCGCCCCCCCAGCACTTGACGGTGCCGTCGTCGAGCAGGGCGCAGGTCATGGTCCATCCGGCGTCAACGGATATGGCGGTGCGGCCCGAGCCGAGGTCCACGGGTGGCAGGTTGTCGCCCATCTCGCCCGGGTCATCCCCCAGACCGGTGAAACCGCCCGAGCCCAGCTGACCGAAGGTGCCGGATCCCCAGCACTTGGTGGTGCCGTTGTCGAGCAGGGCGCAGGTGTGTCTGCCGCCGCTGGAGATGGCGGTGGCGGTGCGTCCCGTGCCGAGGTCCACGGCCGGGAGGTTGTCGCCCATCTCCCCGGGTTGGTCACCGAGGTTGTCGGTGGAGCCCTGTCCCAACTTGCCGGCGTTTCCCTCGCCCCAGCACTTGATGGTGCCGTTGTCGAGCAGGGCGCAGGTGTGCTCGGTGCCGCTGGTGATGGCGGTGGCGGTGCGTCCCGTGCCCAGGTTCACGGCCGGGAGGTTGTCGACCGTCTGTCCGGGTAGGCCCCGATCCACGGTGTCACCCTGTCCCAATTGGCCGCTGGTGTTGTCTCCCCAGCACTTGACGGTGCCGTTGTCCAACAGGACACAAGTGTGCAACCATCCGGCGGATACCGAGGTGGCAGTGCGCCCGGTGCCCAGGTCCACGGGGGACAGAGCGTCACCCATCTCGCCGGGCTGGTCGCCGATCGGGGACCCACCGCCCTGGCCGAGTTGGCCCTGGTCACCTGAACCCCAGCAACGGAGCTGGGCTGAATCGTCGATGGCGCAGCTGTGACCGCGGGAGTCCGGGGACAACGAGGTGCTCAACACCCCGGCCACGACGCGGGCGGTCCCCGGAATTGTGCCGGAGGGATCCGCCGCCACTCGTGTCGGGGGTGGAACGGCCAGCACCGCGGCGGCGAGGATCAGAGCCGCGAGGGCCCGGGCGATGGAACTCCGGTTAAATGGCATGTGGGTCGACGGTACCGGTGGCGGTTGTCGCCGCTGGCCATGGTCAGCCAGTGGGTAGGACGGCGGTACCTTCGCCGGAGGTCGGCGGAATCCCGACCCAGAGTGGGTGATCCGACCCCGTCACCGGTGAATCGGTCGGTTCGGGACCGTTTCACGATGTGCGCTTCGAGACGCTTGACCGGGTGCCTTCCATCGGGGCCGCCCGCGCAAGGGCTCTGCGTGGCCTGGTCGCTCATCTATCCGGGGTCGTCACCGCGGTCGTTGGTGTCGCCCAGACCGAGCTGACCGATCAAGTTGTTACCCCAGCACTTAACGGCCCCAACGTCCACGATGGCACAGGTATGAAAATCCCCGGCGGTGATCACCCCGGCCACGACTCTCTCGGTTCCCGCCGGGTTCCCCGACGCCTCGGCCCCGGCCGGGGTTGCGGGGACGGTGGGCAGAGCGATCATCAGTAGCCCCACCACCGCCGTCAACCACAGCCGGAACCCCGGACTCTCGTGCCCACGCGCACACCGCGGGCCCGGGTACGTCACATCACCGAAAGCCACCACCATGGTCTCTTCCCCTTGCGGTACGCCTCACCCAACGGGTGTCACGCAGTCTGCCCATGGGCAGCACCGGATCGGAAGCGGTCAACGTCCAGAATCTCGCCGTTCATGGTGACACCACCCGGTCCCACCGGCCAGGGCCGCCGGCCCCCACAACGGGCGATTCGGGGCTTGGTCGTCAGGCCCGGGTCTGGTATTGGTGAGTGACATGCTCAGGTTTCATGGTCGCCCGGTAGTCGCCTTCCTTGCTGTCGTCATGGTGGCGGCCCTGGTTCCGACGGGGGGACCGGCCTCGGCTGACTCCTCGGGGGGAGTCACCCCGGTCCTGAGCACCGCGGCCGCCACCCTGGAGACGGCCTGGGACACCACCTGCGTGATATCGGACGCCGCCGAGCTGCGCTGCTGGGGCAGCAACTTCAACGGCCAACTCGGCCAGGGAGACATCGTGGACCGTGGATCCCAGAGTTCCCACATGGGGTCGAACCTCCCCCCGATCAACCTGGGAACCGGCCGGACGGCCCGCTCGGTGGCCATCGGCTCCGGCAGTGTCTGCGCGGTGCTGGACGATGGCGGGGTCAAGTGCTGGGGCCGTAACGATCACGGTCAGCTCGGTCTGGGGGACACCGCCAGCCGGGGTGACGGTCCGGGGGAGATGGGCGACAACCTCCCGGCCGTGGACCTGGGTGCTGGTCGTACGGCGGTGGCCGTTTCGGTGGGGCTGGCCACCACCTGCGCGGTGCTCGATGACGGCTCGGTGAAGTGCTGGGGGGAGAACTCCTCCGGTCAGCTCGGTCTGGG
>JALSTE010000015.1 GCA_026983855.1 Acidimicrobiia bacterium | reverse complement strand
ACATGGGGGGAGACGGGGGAGGAGAGCAAATGGGGGAGGCGTCGTGGCTGAGGCGGTGAGCCTGGTGGTGTGGTCCGATTTCCTCTGACCGTGGTGCCACGTCGGGGCCGTGCGCCTCGGGGAACTCCGGGAGAGGCTGGGTGACCGGGTGTCGGTGGAGTGGAGGTCCTTCCTGCTGCGGGCCGAGCCCCGTGACCGTCCGCTGGCCGCCTTCACCGAGTACACGAGGTCGTGGAGCCGGCCGGCGGCGATGGAATCACGGGCCCCGTTCAGCCACCCGTGGTCGGGGGAGCACCGTCCGCCGAGTCACTCGGTTCCCCCGGCGGTGGCGGCCAAGGTCGTGGAGGCGGTCGAACCCGAGCGGGCCGAGGACTTCCGGAGGGAGATCTTCGACGCCTACTTCCGCCGGAACCTGACGATCTCCGACCCCGAGGTGCTGGTCGACCTGGCCTCGTCCGTGGGGGTCGACGTCGAACTATTCGCCGCCACATTCCGAGCGAGGTACGACGAGTTCGAGACCCTGGTGCGCGAGGACCACGGGGAGGCCGTCCGCACAGGGGTGACCGGTGTGCCGGCGGTCCTGATGGCCGACCGCTTCCTCATCCCCGGGGCGGTGGAGACGTCACTGTACGAGCGACTCGTGGCCAGGTTCTCCGGTGAGACCGAGGGCGGGGTGTGAGCCCCTACCCACACCGGGGTCCTCGACCTGGGTCAGATGCACCTCCAGGCCCAGGCTCTCGGCCAGCAGTCCCGACCTCTGATCGGCGGTGTAGAGCTCGAGGGAGGCGTCGGCACCGACCTCGGTGACCGCGGCGATGTCGATCCCCCGGGGTGAGACCGTAACGTCGAGACGTTTCACCACCGCCCGGTTGGTGCGATCCAGGCCTATGGCCACCCTCAGGATCCCCGCCATCACCCTCACCCTCTCGCGGTCGGCTCGGCGCAACGCCGCCCACTCGGGGTGTTTGGCCTTGGGGGCGCTCTTGCGGTGGTAGCGGGCGATCTGGGCCACCAGCTCCCGTTCGTGCTCGGTGAACCCGGTGAGGTGCTCGCTGTTGCGGATGATGTAGTAGCTGTGGCGGTGATGGGCGCTGTGGGAGACGAACGTGCCGATGTTGTGCAGCAGACCGGCCGCCTCGAGCAGATCGCGGTCGGTCTCGTCCAGACCGTGCCACCCGGCGGTGGCGTCGAACAACTCCAGGGCCAGATCGGTCAGGTGCTCGGCGTGGTGCAGGTCCTCGCCCGAGCGGCGGGCCAGGGCCTCGACGCTGCGCCGGCGGATGTCGCTGAGGCGGTGCAGGGTGTCATCGCCGTGGTGCCGGCGGGCCTGGTCGACGAGTATGCCGGTGCGCAGGGCGTACTCGGAGATGCGCCACTCGGAGATGTGCAGGTCGGTGGTGATCTGATCCAGCAGTACCGCTCCGGCGGCGATTATGTCGGCCCGGCGGGGCTCGAGATCCAGGGCTGACAGGCGGTCGTCGGGGGTCTTGAGCCCGGTGATGAGGTCGGTGACGTCCTCGAGTTCGGCGGCCGTGAACGTGAGGTTGGCCACGGAGCGGGGCTGCTCACCCCGACGGGCCGCGATGAGTTGGGCCAGGGTCTGGGCCGTCCCCGAACTGGCCACCGCCACCTCGAATCCCAGGGCCCTGACGTCGCGCACGAGGGGGGAGATGAAGGCGCTGATGTGGCGGCGGCACTCGGCCACCTTCTTGCGGCGGGTCACACCTCCGGGGAAGAACCGGTCGGTGAGGCGGATGGCGCCCAGCTTCTGGCTGCGCAGCAGCAGGGGGGTGCTCCCCTCACCCACGATGAACTCGGTGGATCCCCCGCCGATGTCGACCACGAGGTGACGCCGGTCGTACATGGGCACGGCCTGCAGGGCACCGAGGTGGATGAGCCGGGCCTCCTCGGTGCCGGAGATGACCTCGATCTCGATTCCGGCCTCGGCCCGGGCCCGGTCCAGCAGGATCTGGCGGTTGGTGGCCTCCCGCACCGCCGAGGTGGCCACGGCGGTGATCTCGGCGTCCCACCGGGACGCGATCTGGGCGAACCTGATCAGGGCGGCCACCCCCCGGTCGATTGCGTCGGGGGCCAGGGCCTTCATGTCACCCCCGCCCGAACCGAGCCTCACCGTCTCCTTCTCGCGGTCCAGGATCTCGAATCCACCCTCGGGGTCGACCCTGGCGACCAGCAGGTGGAAGGAGTTGGTACCGATGTCGACGGCGGCGACGGTGCGATCCACGATCCGGAGGCTAACGGTCCGGGCCCACCACCCGGACCATGGCCAGGAGTGGTGCCGGTAGGCTGCGGAAATGGTCCACACCACCGAGATCCGGGTCCGTTTCGGCGAACTCGACCCCTACCGCCACGTGAATCACGCCGTCTACGTGATGTGGATGGAGGCGGCCCGGACCGTGGCCCTGGAGGACATCGAACTCGGTCTCGGTGACCTCCAGGACATGGGCTATCAGATCGTGGTGACCGACATCGCGGTGAAGTTCCGGCGTCCGGCCGTGGCCGGTGACACGGTGACCGTGGAGACCGAGGTGGCGGAGATACGCCGGGCCTCCAGCCGCTGGGTGCAGAGGATCATGAGGGGGGACGATCTACTCGTGTCGGGGGAGATCCGGGCCGGCATCTGCGATGAGACCGGTCGTCCCACCCGTCCCCCGGCGGGATTGATGGAGAAGATGGCCCTGCTCGGCCCTGACTGGAGGCGATGAGGCGTCCGTGTTCAGCCCGCCGGGGGCTGGGCTCAGCTCGGTGTCTCCCCGGCCAGCAGGCGCAGTCCCTGGTCGGGCTCGGACCTCATCCACACCGTGCGCTGGGGGAACGGAATCTCGATCCCGGCCTCGTCGAGGGCGACCTTGAGGCGGGCCCTGAGGATGCGGGCGGTCTGCCACTGCTCGGCCGGTTCGGTCTTGACCGCCAGACGTATGGCGATGGCGCTGTCACCGAGGTCCTGAACCCCCCACACCTCGGGCCGTTCGATGATGGTGGCCTCGGGTAGCTGCTCGCGCCAGAGGGTCACCGCCACGTCCTCGATCACGGACACGGCCCGATCCAGATCGGTGGAGTAGCCGACCCCGACGTCGAGAATCGCCCGGGCCCAGAGTTGGGACTTGTTTCCGACCCGCTGGATCTCACCGTTGGGAACCACCCAGAGCACGCCCTCGACGTCGCGCAGGCGGGTGGTCCGCAGGGTGACCCTCTCGATGGTGCCGGTGGCCGGGCCGATGTCGACCACGTCCCCCACCCCGTACTGGTCCTCGATGATGATGAAGATCCCGGCCAGGAAGTCCCGGACCAGGGTCTGGGCTCCGAAGCCGATGGCCAGTCCGGCGATACCGGCCCCGGCGATCAACGGGCCCAGGTTTATCCCGACCTCGCCCATGATGATGAGGAGGGCGAACGTCCATATGGTCACCGCGGCCAGGCTGCGCAGAACCGCCCCCAGGGTGGTGACCCGCTGCTTGGAGCGCTCGGTCCGGTCGGTCAGTTCCTCGACCCGCTGGCTGGTCTTGTCGGGTAGGGCCTTCATGGCCCGACGGGCCGCCACCCGGGCCCGGCCGATGGCGTCGGTCTCGCTGGTCAGGCTGTCCACGAACTGGGAGATGGTGCGCTTGGCCAGGCGGCTCACGATCCAGGCGACCAGCAGCACCCCCAGCACCCTCACCGGTTTGTTCACCAACCAGTCGGCGGCCGCGGCCAGGTTGTCGCTGCCGGTGCGTTCGAACACCCAGCGGCAGGCCAGACCCGGGGAGTCGCCGCAGGCCCCGGCGAGGTCGGCGAGCAGCGTCGGGGGGTTCATCGGCTCGTGGTCCTGTGGGTGGGGTCGGCGAGGGTGATGGGGGGAGCCACGGGCCCATTGTCGTATCCGGGGAGCCCTCAGCAGTGGATCCCCGTCGTATCCGGGGAGCCCTCAGCGGTGGATCCCCGGGGACACGGAACCCCCCGTGGCCCTCAGCGACCCCGGAACGTGGGTGGTCGTTTCTCGGCGATGGCGGAGAGGGCCTCCCGGTGATCCTCACTGCGCAGGGTGACCATCTGGAGGCTGGACGCCACGTCGAAGGTGGCGAGCAGTGACTGCTTCACCAACTGGTTCACGGCCTGCTTGGTGTACTGCACCGCCAGGGGAGCACCGGCGGCCAGTCTCTGGGCGAAGGCCAGGGCCCGCTCCTGGAGCTCCGTGTCGGGCACGACGTGGTTGACCAACCCGATTCTCTCGGCCTCGGCGGATGGCACCGGATCGCCGGTCAGCAGGTACTCCTTGGCCCGGGCCGGGCCCACGGCCAGGGGCCAGGCGGCGGTACCCCCGTCGCCGGCGGCCAGGGCGACCCTGACATGGGGGTCGGAGAGCGTGGCCCCCTCGGCCATGAAGATCACGTCGGACAGCAGGGCGATGGAGGCACCCAGTCCGACGGCGTCGCCGTTGAGGGCGCAGATGACCGGGACCGGGACGTCGAGGAGATCCCAGATCATGGCCCGGGCATCGAATCGGGTCCGCTCGATCCGACCGGGTTCGCCCAACTCGGCCAACCAGGCGGGATCGGCCCCCACGGAGAACACCCCCTTGGAGCCGGTGAGGATCACCACCCGGTGGACGTGGTCACGCCGCAACCGGGGGAAGAGAGTGGCCAGCTCATGGTGGAGTTCGGCGTCGATGGTGTTGGTGGGGGAGGTCCGGTGGTCGATGTGCACCCTCAGCACCTCGCCCAGGGTCTCGAACCGGAGGTGTTCGAAATCGTCCTGGATCACTGCGCCTCCTGTGGCGGTCGGGGTCAGACCACTATGCACCCTGGAGGCTGCCTGGGTGGCTCGTTCCCCTCGCCACCGGCGCGGGAGGTCGGATCCGGGGGGACATGGTCCGGGGGGACCGTCTGTCAATACACTCCGGGGTGACCGACGGGGATCGAGGGGAACTATGTCTGACACCGGTACCGAAACCGAGACCGTCACGGTCAACGGGGTGGACCTGGCGGTGACCGTCGCCGGTGACGGGCCCCTGGTGCTGTTACTGCACGGCTTCCCGGAGTGGTCGTGGTCCTGGCGCCACCAGATCCCGGCCCTGGCCGAGGCCGGGTACCGGGTTATCGCCCCCGATCAGAGGGGGTACGGCCACAGCGACCGTCCCGAGGGGGTGGAGAACTACACCATCCACCACCTGGTGGGGGACGCCGCCGCCCTGGTCCGTCACTACACACCCGGTGGCTCGGATCCCGAGGCGGTGGTGGTGGGTCACGACTGGGGGGCGATGGTGGCGTGGTCCTGTGCCCTGTACCGTCCCGATCTGTTCACCGCGGTGATGGCGATGAGCGTTCCGTTCGTCCCCCGGATGGACATGAGCCTCCTGGACCTCATCGACGCCACCCGGGGGGAGGACTTCCACTACATCCGCTACTTCCAGGAGCCGGGAGTGGCCGAGGCCGAGCTCGGGGCCGACCCGACGGAGACCATCCGCTGGTTCGCCTGGATGGCCTCCGGTGACCGTCCCGAGGTTCCCGCCCCACTCGGCGACGGGAGCCAGACCCGACTGTTCGAGGCTGGTTCACCTCCCGAGGGGACCCCCGCCTTCCTGAGTGGCGGGGAACTGTCCCGGTGGGCCGAGCCGTTCGTCGAGGGGGGATTCACCGCCCCCCTCAACTGGTACCGCAACCTGCAGAGGAACTGGGAGCTGACGGCGGCCTGGAATATGACCCCCATCG
>JALSTE010000014.1 GCA_026983855.1 Acidimicrobiia bacterium | reverse complement strand
GCGGCTCGTGAGTGTAGAACCGCCGGCCACGAACAGGATGTCCGCCCCCGTGGGGGTCACCCAGCCCCCGGCGTCGGCGTATGAACCGGCGGCGTCGACGTACAGCGGGGTCGTGGTGTCCACCGTTCCCCCCGCCGTGGTCCAGGTGTTGGAGCCGTCACGGTTCAGCCAGGTGGCGTTGGTGTCCCACCCTTCGGTTACCGCCGAGGCCTGAAGCTCGATCGACGGCCCACCGGTGTCGGCGTGGGAGAAAAGCCTCAACTCGGCGCTGTAGACCGTGTCCAGGTATGGCACCACCGAGTCCAGGTTCGGGAACCTGATCAGCGACCGCCGCTGGTCACCGTTGGCGTCGACCCCGGCCTTGAGTTCCGACGATGAGCAGAACGAGCCCCCGGTGTAGGCCTCGGAGACGAAACAGTCGACCACGTCACCCGGCCCCGTGACGGTGACCGTCGGGTCGATCCTCACCGGCCACACCCGGGCGGGGTCCGAGGCCCACTTCTCGTCGAGGGAGTACCTGAGTACCCCACCGGTGAAGCTCACGGCCACCGGCCCCTCGATACCGGCGGCGTCCTCGGCGAAGGGGGGCGATACCACGAAGCGCTCACCGGCCCGGCCCGACACGACCAGCGAGTCGGCCCGGCGGACGGCGTTGACATCACCGGAGGTGGCCACCCGGAACCGGACCGAACGGGGAGCATCGGCCGAGCCGAGAACGATGGTCTCCTTCAGCCCCGAGTGCGTCGACTCGTACACCACGTCGGTGTCGGGGGCGACCCCACGGTAGGTGACGGTGTTGCCCGACACCCGACCCCTGGTCACCGAGGCCGCCAGCTCCGGACCCGACAGCACCCGCCCGGTGACCGGGTCGGTTCGCTCCACCTCGGGCAGGGCGCCCCAGTCGACGGGATGATCTGCCAGCAGGCTGAACTCCACCCAGGAGGCCCCCTCGGTCAACCGGACCGGGCCCCCATCCACCCGTTCGGGCAGAGCCAGGCGGAATCCATTGGCGGCGTTGGTCCACCCCTTGGCCCCATCGGTCACCAGATGGGAGTCGATCGGTGCCCAGTCCCCCGCCGCGGTGCGGTAGTTGACCGGTACCGGGTACACGAAGGTCTCGCTGCGCCCGTCCACCCTGCGGGTGCGGGCGTAGGCCGAGTCCAGGGACTCCACCGCCACCCCCGGTCGGGGACGAGGGCCCTCCGCCGGACCCGACGGGGTGATCGAACCCGGGATCACGGGCGGCGGGGTGAACGCCGCCACCGGGTCGATGGGGGCGATTCCAGCCGGATCGGCCACACCCTCCGGGGACGGAAGCGACAGGACGGCCGCACCGGCCGTCTCCCCCACGAAAACGATTGAAACGAAGATCGCGACTGCGATCAGAACGAGTCTCCTCACCGGATACCCCCACAGGTCGTGCGCCCACTCAGATGTCAACCACCAGCCCCCGAATCGCCCGACCGGCTTGACCGCCAACCAACCACCCCCCCCGCTATGTCAAGACATCTCGGGAAAAAGGTCCGTGGATCCCGCCGGGATGGCACGAGGAGTCACGACGGGGGACGAGAAGCACTCGGCCCCAGAGGGGCGGCGGCCGGGCCCCGATTGTCGCTGTGAGGCTGCCACCGCCGGGAACCAGCCCGCGGTACCTGGGGGAGCCCGTCCCCCGACGCCCCACCAGCGGCCCCCAGACCCCAGTTTCGAACCTCAGCCGATCCGGGCGGACTGGGCGCGTCCAACCACGGCACGTGTCGGCATGGGTGCGGATCGGCCATGTGGCACCGCCAGTGGCGTCGCCGGAAGCGAGATCAGCGTCCTCGGTCGACGTCGCCGCCATGTTCCACGCGCATTACGACCACCAAGCGCCCGTGGTCGTCGAACCGGTGGAGGACGCGGTAACTGCCACGGCGGGCACTGTGGATTCCCACCACCCTCTCGTGCTCGCGGTCCACCCGATCGACGAACTCGGCGAAGCGATCCTTCACGTTCCTGAACGATTCGATCGTCATGGCCATAGTTGTGCAGCGCACTGGGATCGCCGGCCGCCCGCCCGCCCCGGGAGACTCAGCGGAGGTCCAGGACCTGGTCGCGGTGATGGGTCTCGGCCCGGGCTATGACGTCGGTGATCTCGTTGCCCACCAGCTCGTCGTGCTCCAGCAGGGCGTCGCGGAGGGCCTCCACGATGTGACGGTTGGCCCCCAGCAGCTCCCGCACCTCGTCCCGGGCGGTGGTCAGGATGGCCTCGGTGGCCTCCCGGGCCCCGTCGTTGGAGAGCACCTTGGCCACGGTGTTGGCCCCTCCCCCGGTCTCCACCGCCTCGAAGGAGATCAGGGAGCCGCCCAGCCCCAGCGAGCCCACCATGGTGGCGGCGGCCTGGGTGGCGGCCTTGAGATCACCGGAGGGTCCGGTGCCGGACTCCCCGAACCAGATCTCCTCGGCCACCATGCCCCCGAAGGCGATCTGGATCTGGGCTTCGATCTCGGACCGGGTGCGGGTGAAGCGCTCCTCCACATCGGAGTGGGCCAGCAGCCCCAGGGCGTCCCGACGCTTGATGATCGAGAGCACCTCCAACTTGCGCCCCGCCCCCACCAGATGGGCCACGGTGGCGTGACCGGCCTCGTGGGTGGCGATGGTGCGCCTCTCGGCCTCGGCCACGCTGGAGGCCTCCTTGAGACCCAGCTCCTCGGTCATCTTGGCCTGCTGGATGTCGTCCCAGTCCAGCTCCTCCGACCCGCGGCGCAGGGCCCACACCAGGGCCTCGTCGAAGAGGTGCTCGATCTGCACCGGCGAGTAGCCCATGGTCATGGCGGCCAGGGTGTCCCGCAGTCCGGGGTCGTCGAGGGCGGTGTCGTGGGCCTTGCGGTTCAGGTAGAAGTCGATGATCTCCCGGCGGCCGGCCCGGCTGGGGAGCCCGAAGTAGATGGAGCGGTCGAAGCGGCCGGGGCGCAGCAGGGCCGGGTCCAGGTCGGCGGCCCGGTTGGTGGCCCCCACCACCAGCACGTTGGCCTCGGGGGGACGCCTCTTGTCGAACTGGCGGTGGGGGGGCAGCATCCGGTTGACCCGGTCCACGAACCAGTTCACCACCCGGGTGCCGGCCGGGGGCTGGTCGAAGGACTGGAGCTGGATCAGCAGCTCGTTCACCACCCCCGACACCCCCTCCCGGGAGGTGGCCGAACCCATGCCCTGGCGGGCGGCGCCGATGGCGTCGATCTCCTCGATGAAACCGATGGCCCCGCCCTCCTTGCGGGCCGCCTTGCGCAGGGCGGCGAAGTAGGAGCGGATCTTGCGGTTGGTCTGGCCGTAGTACATCGACTGGAAGGCCGAGGAGCTCACGAACAGGAACGGCACCCCGGCCTCGGCCGCCATGGCCTTGGCCATGTAGGTCTTGCCGGTTCCGGGGGGACCCTCGAACAGGATGGCCCGGCGGGGGTTGCCGCCCATCTCCCGGCGGAAGGTGCGGTGGGCCAGGAACAGGTTCAGGGTGCGCACGACCTCGTCCCGGACGGTGTCGATCCCCTTTACATCGTCGAGGGTGACGTCCAGTTCGCTGGAGTGGAAGGTGACGTGGGGCGACCTACCCGCCCCCACCAGGGGGAGGATCAGGGCGATGGCCAGGACCACGATCAGGATCAGGGGGAACACGTACTCCTGGCTGATGGGAACGTGGGGCAGGCCCGGCCACGGCGACCTTCCCCCCAGGACCCGGCTCCACAGCCACACGGCCAGCGCCCCGAGCACCAGGGCCAGGCGGCTCAGGCGACGGAGACGGGAGTGTTCGCGGGCCCGGGCCACGTCGGCCAGGGCGCTGCGGACGACGCTGGAGTCACCCAGCCCGCCGATCAGCCCCGTCTCTGGTACCCGATCATGGGTGGGTGTTCCGGTTTCGGTGGGTGTGTCCACACGGCCTCCAGCACTCTGCGTGACAAGAAACCACTTTAGGTGGCCGGACCGGGGTCCGACAAGGGCCGATCGGGAACGATCAGGAAACGGTCCGGTACTTCCCGCGGTGGAAGATCAGGGGCGGGGCCTCCGAGTCGGCCACCTCGAGGTGTTTCACCCTTCCCACCACGATGTCGTGGTCACCCGCCTCGTGCACGGCCTCGATCTCACAGTCCAGCCAGGCCACCGCCCCCTTGAGGCGGGGGGCCCCGGTGGGTCCCTCCTCGAACTCCACCTCGGCGAACTTGTCGTCCCCCGTGCCGGCCATCTTGTTGGACAGCCAATCCTGGTCGTGGGCCAGGACGTTGACGCAGAAGTGCCCCTGCTCCCGGATCTGGGCCCAGGTCCCCGAGTCCCGGGTCGGCAGCCAGGCCACCAGGGGGGGATCCAGGGACACCGAGGTGAACGAACCGATGGTGATCCCCACCGGACCCTCCTGACCCGAGGAGGTGACCACGGTGACCCCGGTCGGGAAGTGGCCCAGCACGTCCCGGAAATGCCTCTGGTCGATCTCGTGTTCGGTCTCGTTCTCGGTCTCGCGCTCGGTCACCCGAACCCCCTTCTTCGAATGTCGGGCCACACCCTAGTGCCGCTATGTTCGGGTGCAGGGAGGACTGTCGTGACCGAGGTTTCTCTGGACGCCCGAAGAGTGCAACTGGCCCTCGCCTGCCGCATGCTGGCCCAGGGGGGACTGGTCGAGAACGTACTGGGACACGTCTCGATGAGGTTGGGGTCCGGCCGGGCCCTCGTCCGCTGCCGGGGCCCCGAGGAGAAGGGACTGCTGTTCACCCGACCCTCCGACATCCGGGTGGTGGACCTCGAGACCGGGACCTCCGACGACGACCGCTGGGAACCGCCCCGGGAACTGCCCATCCACACCGCGGTGCTCGGGGCCCGCCCCGAGGTCGAGGTGGTGATCCACGCCCATCCCCCCCGGGTCGTGGCCGCCGACCTGGCCGGGGTGCCCCTGGTGCCGATGATCGGGGCCTACGACATCCCCGCCGGCCGCCTGGCCGCCGGCGGGATCCCGGTCCACCCCCGGGGGGTGCTCATCACCCGCCCCGAACTGGCCGCCGAGATGCTCGAGTCCATGGGAGACCGCCCGGTCTGCGTGCTGCGGGGTCACGGGTTGGTGGCCACCGGTGCCACCGTGGAGGAGGCCGTCACCGCGGCCTTCGCACTCGACACCCTGGCCCGCATCGGTCTGACGGTGGCCGGGGCCGGGGGAACCGTGGTCCCCCTTCCCGAGGAGGACCTGGCCGAACTGCCCGACCTGGGGACTGAGTTCAACGACCGCCTGATGTGGCGCCACCGCCGGGCCCTGCTGGCCCGCCAGGGGCTCGACATATGAGACCCGTGGACGCAACGCGAGCCTCGACCCCCGCCGGCGCTCCGGGAACGACCCGCCGGTGACCACCCAACATCCCCCAGAGGACCGGACCCGACCATGACCACCCAACCCTCCCCCGGGGACCGGGCCCGGGAGATATCGGAGGCCATCGCCGAGGGGATGATCCCCGCCCACGTGTACGCCGACCCCGAGGTTTTCGAGCTGGAGCGTCGCAACCTGTTCCCCCGGACCTGGGTCTTCCTGGCCCACACCTCGGAGATCCCCCGACCGGGCGACTTCGTGCTCCGCCGCATCGTCGACGACTCGTTCATCGTCGCCCGCGACGACTCCGGCGAGATCGGGGTGCACCTGAACATGTGCCTCCACCGGGGTATGCAGGTGTGCCGGGCCGAGATGGGCAACACCCGCCAGTTCCGCTG
>JALSTE010000013.1 GCA_026983855.1 Acidimicrobiia bacterium | reverse complement strand
TGGATCGGGTCACGGCGGATCCACCCCGGGAACAGGACGATGTCGTGGGGATTCACGAAACTGGCCACCAGCAGGAACGGCCTGAGTGCCCCGGGGTCACCCGCGGCCCGGCGCCGGTAGCGGTCCGCCAACCACGAGACCACCCGGTCGGCGATGAGGGGGTCCCGAACCAGGCCACTGTTGGCCATCGCCGCCCCGTGGGGTTCGGGACCCACCCAGCCCGAGAAGCCGTAGGGTCCGAGGGGGTCGGCCCGCAGGTAGGCCTCCACCGCCCCGGGGAAGATCCGGCCCTCACCGTCATTGGTGCGCAGGGGCCGACCGTCGTCGGGGTCGATCAGGTCGGCGTGGGAGATGTGCCACTTGCCGTCGTAGTGGGTGTCGTAGCCCAGGGCCCGGAACCAGTTGCCCAGGGTCGGCACCTCACCGGGGGGTAGCCATCTCATGCGGGAGTCGTCGGCTCTCTTGCCGAGGCCGTCGGTCTGGGTCACCCCGTGAAGGTCGGGGAACTGCCCGGTGAACAGCGTGGGGCGGCTGGGCACGCAGGCCAGAGATCCCGTGTAGTGCCGGTTGAAGCTCACCCCGTGCTCGTCGAACCAGCGGCGTCCGGGCAGAGTGCTGCGCCGCCAGGCCCTCAGCTCATCGGTCTCATAGGGAACGGGGGCCCGCTCCTGGTCGGTGAGGATCACCACGATGTCGGGGCGGTCGGGACTAGAGGTGTTGTTCATGGCACGTCCGGGCTCGGCTGATGGTGACCGAAGCGTAGGGTCCGCGACCGTGGCGAACCCCAACGGAGCGGGGCGGGACCGGCCTCAGTCGCGCCGGAAGCGGCTCAGCCATCCCCTCGACTGTCCGGGTCCGCACTGACATCGATCCTCGGGGGCTACGTCTCCGAGCACGGCCTCCACGTGGGATCCGCACCCGGTCCAGCCCGGTCGACCACAGCTCGAGCAGGTGATTCTTCGACACATGGAGGCGACTCTACCCGGGTCCGCAACCGAAATGTACGTGCATTCACCGGACGCCACGGCCCCGGGATCGGTGGCAACGGAGCCGTTGGTGAGGGGGCGTGATGGCGGGGGTCCCGGAGGGGGCCGGTTGCCGGCCCGGAGCCCTTTACCTGACCGGACCGTGGGGGTCGGGGGCGGGGTCAGGAACCCCCGGTGGTGTCGGCCGGTTCGGGAATGCCCGCCCTACCGCCGAGTCGGGATCCCAGCACCCTCAGGGCGGAG
Organism: Acidimicrobiia bacterium; assembly: GCA_026983855.1. Lineage (GTDB taxonomy): Bacteria > Actinomycetota > Acidimicrobiia > Acidimicrobiales > Poriferisodalaceae > DRKF01. The sequence goes on along the minus strand of JALSTE010000013.1, from coordinate 4,486 downwards.
GGTGAGATGGCGTCGAAGCGGACCTCCACACCCGCGGCCTCACTGTCCTCGAGGAACTGCTCGAACACCAGGGCGGCGGAGTAGTCGAGGCGCCCCACCCCGGAGAGATCGATCACCATGTGGCGAATCTCGGGGTGATCGGCCACGGCGTTGGTGAGCAGGTCCTCCAGACGGTTGGAGGAACCGAACCACAGCACGCCCGAGACCCGGGCCACCTGGGTGTCGCCCTCGATCCTGAGGTCGCAGTCGATGTTCAGCTCCCGCCAGAGATGCACGATCAGCGACAGGCCGATGCCGATGAGGATCCCCCGCTCCACCCGGGGTGCGGTGGCCAGGGTGGCCAGAAACGTGACCACGGCCACGATCCCCTGGGGGCGGGATCCGGCCGCTATGGCGTAGAGGGCCTTGGGCTTGATGAGGTTCACCCCGGCGGTTATCACGATTCCCGCCAGCACCGCCCGGGGGAGGGCCTCGAGATTGCGGGCCACCGGAAGGAAGGCCAGCACGGCCATGCCGGTGAAGGCCCCGCTCCAGCGGGTACGGGCCCCGGCGAGGTGGTTCAGGGAGGAACGGGCGAAGGAACCCCCCACGGGGAGACTTCCCGAGAACCCCGACGCCAGGTTCGCCATGCCCTGGCCGATGAACTCCCGGTTCGGATCCCATGGTTCGTGCTCGATGGCGGCGAATGTCCGGGCCAGGGCGGTGGGCTCGGCGAATCCGACCAGGGCGATCACCGCACCGGCCACCAGCAGGGACGTGGTGTCCCCCCAGGGCAGATTCAGCCGGAGACGGGGGAAACCGGTGTTTATGGTCCCGATCACGTCCCCGCTGAATCCGGTCAGGTGCACGGCGACAACACCCCCGGCCACCGCCAGCAGTACCCCGGGAAACAGGCGGTGAACCCGGCGTCCACCGATGATCAGGACCATGGTGAGCACCATGAAGGCGATGGCCCCGCCGTTCCACTCCGAGGGGTGACCTAGGGTCCACCCGGCCCGGTACAGAACGCCACCCGTCGGTGTGTGGGCCCCGAAACCGGTCGGGATCTGGGAGCTGACGATGAGGACGGCGGCCCCACTGGTGAACCCGGTCAGCACCGGGTGTGACATCAGGTAGGACAACTGCCCCAGCCTCAGGACCCCGAGGAGGACCCGACCCACCCCCACGATGACGGCCAGGAGCGCGGCCAGCTTGATGTACTCGTCGGTTTGGGGCACGGACACGGCGGTGAGGGCACCGAACGTCAGCAGGGCGGTCATCGCCGTGGGTCCCGTCTGGAGATAGGGGGAGGAGGCGAAAGGAGCCGCCAGGAGGGGTGGCAGGGCGGCGGCCAGCAGCCCGTAGGAGGCGGGCAGACCGGCCAGTTCGGCGTAGGCCATGGCCTGGGGGATGAGGACCAGGGACACCGCGAACCCGGCCAGGAGATCCGACATGGTGGGGCGGACTCCGGGCGCGAGGGAACGACTCATCGTCAACCACGATAGAGCCTGTCGGCGCCGACCCACGGACCGGTCGGGAGTGATGGCTCCCGGGAAACGGATGGGGGTGAGGTGGCTCCCGGGGAACGGGAGGGGAGGTGGGTCGGGAGGGTCAACCCCCGGAGCGGTCGACCCCGAGTTCGAACACGTCGGGCCGGGAGTAGTGGCCGCAGACATCGAACTGCATCCGTGACTTGGCCAGCCAGGTCGGATCCACGTCGGCGTAGAGGATTCCCGGGCCGTCGGTCAGGGGCCCGGCCACCACCTGGCCGTTCGGGCCCACGATGCACGTGTTGCCCGTGTTGACAACATCTTCGGTATCGCCGTAGATGTCCCCGGTGTCGAGGCCGGCGGCGTTGACGTCGGCCCCGGTCATGAAGGTGTTGGTTCCGATCACGTAGCAGCGCCCCTCCCGGGCGATGTGACGCAGGGTGGAGATCCACACCTCGGTGCTGTCCCAGGTGGGGGCCAGCCAGATGTCGATTCCCTCGGCGTACAGCGCCGCCCGGGCCAGGGGCATGTAGTTCTCCCAGCAGATCAGCCCCCCGACGCCACCGCCCGGGGAATCGAAGCGGACCAGACCCGATCCATCGCCCCTTCCCCAGACCAGCCTCTCCCCGCCGGTGGGGATGAGCTTGCGGTGGACACCGAGGGTCGAACCGTCGGGACCCAGGTAGAGGAGCGAGTTGTACAGGGTGCCCCCCGAGGGTGACCGCTCGTTGATGCCCATCGCCAGGTGGACGCCGGTGTCGGCGGAGAGCTGGGCCAGACGCCGGACCACCGGCCCGGGAACGGTCACGGCCTGGTCGAGGAGGCGGGCGTGAAGGGCCGCCGAGGGCCCTCCCCAGGGGGTGGTGCGCCAGATCCAGTCGGGGTAGCCGGGGATGAACGCCTCGGGGAACACGACCAGTCCGGCGCCACCCGCCGCCGCCTCCTCGACCAGGGCCACGGCCCGCTCGACCGTGGCCTCCCGATCCAGGAAGACCGGGGTGGCCTGCACCGCCGCCACCCTGAAAACAGCTGCCGTCATGGGGCCCCCTCGGCTCGACCCCCCGGAGACTAACGGGGAACCGGGTACCGGTGGTCGCCCAGCGTCAGCTCACGGCCACCCCCATGGCGGTGCCGATGGCGAACGTCACGGCCGCGGCCACGAGTCCGAGCATCATCTGGCGAACCCCCGAACGGATGACACCACGACCGGTCAGAAGGGTTATGGCCGCTCCCACGCCGAACAGGGCCACGCCGCTGGCCACCAGGCTGACCAGTACACCCGGCCAGCCCGAGAGGAACAGGAACGGCGCCACGGGAAATATGGCCCCGAGGGTGAACAGGAGGAACGAGGCTCCCGCCGCCCGCCAAGGGGAGCCCCCCAACTCCTCGGGATCGATGCCCAACTCCTCCCGCGACAGGGTGCTCAGGGCGGTGCCGGGATCGGAGAGGATCCTGTCGGCCAGGGCCTCGGCCTGATCCCGTTTGAGGCCCTTGGCCTCGTAGATCAGGATCAACTCCTCGCGTTCCTCCTCGGGGATCTCCGCCAGTTCCACCGACTCGACCTCGATCTGGTGCTCGTAGAGCTCACGGGAGGACTGGACCGACAGCCATTCGCCCAGGGCCATGGAGATGGCTCCGGCCAGCAGACCGGCGAATCCGGCGACCAGGACCGCGTCGTTGGAGATGTCCGCCCCGGCCACCCCCATCACCAGGGCCAGATTCGACACCAGTCCGTCGTTCGCCCCCAGGACCGCGGCCCGCAGGGAGTTGCCGCCGACGGAGCTGTGACGTCCCTCGAAGCGGGCGATGCCCGAGCCGGAGAGTCCCCCGGAGTCGCTGTCGACGAGGGTCTGCAGAACCCGGGCGTGGGAACGTTCGTCGGCGGGCAGGGAGGTGCCCCGGGCCTCGGGCTGGTCGTCGTACATCGTCTGGCCCCGTTGCTCCTCCACGGCCAGAATCGACAGGAGCAGGCCGGGCCCGAAGCGGCGGGCCAGCCAGATCAGGAACCGGGCCCGGGCCGATGGCCCCGCCGGTGGGGGAGGAGGATTCCCGCCGGCGGTGGCGGTCACCTCGGCCAGCTTGCCCGACCACATGCGGGCGTGGTTGCGTTCGGTGGCGGCCAGGCGACGGTAGAGCTCGGCCAGGTGATCATCGGCCTCGAGTTCGGCCAGGGCCTCGTACATGGCCACACCGTCGAGTTCCCCCTGGAGGTTCTCCCGGTAGCGGCGGGCTCGGTCGCGGGCGTCGTCAGTGTCGGTCATGGGTGGATCATGGGCCCGGTCCGAGGTGGTCGGGGTGGCGGATTTCCCGTCTCGGAGGCTGCGGAGTCGGTCATGAGCCGGTGCCGCTCTCGGTGGAGGGCTCGGTTGCCCGGCCCGAGCGGGGACGATGGAACTCCACCACGAAGGTGGCCGGGCCCAACAGGACCACCCGGTGTCTCCTCTCCGGTGGGATGTCGAAGTGATCGCCCGGTCCGAGTTCGACGACCGGTGAGTCCTCGGGCTCCTCGAAGGCGAATCCCACCCGACCCGACCGGCAAACCAGGCGGCCCCACACGCCTGAGGCGACCTGATGGGCTCCCAGTATCGCCGGGGGCACCGTGTCGGGATCGAACAGCGGCGTGGTGCGAACGAGTTCCATTCCCGGGGGCATCTCCGGCCGCTCGGGTTCGGGTTCGGGGGGAGGTTCGGCCATGGGAATGTTTCTACACCGTGGGGCCAGATCCATGTGGAGCGATGCGGTCCCCGGGGGTCCCATCACCGGGATGCGGCCCCGGCGATGGGATTCTCCGGTCCGCAGGACACCGGATCGAGATCGCTCCCGCCCAGAGGACGCGGGTATGGGGCCGTGCCGGGGGATCGCGACCCCCGCGCAATGTCCCTCCCCGGGGTCGCGGGGATGGGACACTCTGGTGATGACAGGTACTCCCGCCCTGCCCGCCGACCTGGATCCGCTGGAAACCGATCTCCTGTCCGCCATCGCGTCCCTCGACGCCCGGGGCGGCACTGCCCCTCCCG
>JALSTE010000012.1 GCA_026983855.1 Acidimicrobiia bacterium | reverse complement strand
GTCGGTGGGGGGATCAGTTCGCGGAGAAGAGCCGGAACACGGCCTCACCGGACAGGTAGTCCATGCCGGCGATGATCGCCGTCAGCACCACGATGGTGATGAAGACCACGATGGAGTAGTTGATCAGCTCCTCACGGGTCGGCCAGGAGACCTTCTTGAGCTCGGCCCGGACCTCGGAGGCGAACTCAGCGGGACTGGTACGCCGATCGGGGGGCGGAGCCGACGCCTGGCGTCGCCGCTGGGGAGCCGGAGCACCGTCGGCGCCCAGCTCGCCCTGCTTCTGCAGGTGGCGTCTCTGCTGTCGGTTCATGGACATCGGTATCGACTCCCGGGTCGATCGAGCCGTCGGTGACGGCCTGGGTCATCCCGCTGGGGCGGGACACGTGCAGGGCAGGAGGGACTCGAACCCCCAACCTCCGGTTTTGGAGACCGATGCTCTACCAGTTGAGCTACTGCCCTAGGGTCCGGACGCGGCTCCGCTAGGGATCTTCGTCCGATCAGAAGGGTATCAGCACCCGGAGGGCTAACCTCCGGCGGCCGCCAGGCAAAGATCGCGACCCGGTGAGGTCAGGACGCCAGGGCCTCGCCCCTCCCCCTGCGCACCAACATGACCGCTATGGTCCCGGCGGTGGCGGCGGCCCCCCCGAGCAGATAGGCCAGCCGGGCCCTCAGGGCCGCTCGACGCTCCACGAACTCGTCCACGGCATCGAGCACGGTACCCAGCAGCTCGGGATCGGGTTGGAGCACCTCGTCCCGCAGATCGGCCAGGGCCCGGGACATGCGCCTGTCCCTCAGCACCTCGGCCTGGCACCTCAGGCACGAACCGACGTGAGCGGCCTGGGCGGGGCGGGCCGGTTCGAGGCCGTCGGCCAGACTGGCCACGGCGGGGGCCGCGTCCTCACACCGCACGACGCCCACCCCATCTCCTGTCGGCCTCGTCTCCACCGATGATCTCGCGGAGACGGCGCCGGGCCCGGTGCAGTCGGACCTTCGCCGCCGTCACCGAGATGCCCAATTCGCGGGCTATGTCCTCATGGGTCAGGTCGTACACGTCCCTGAGAACGACCACGGCCCTCATGGCCCGTGGAAGTCTCTGCAGGGCTTCGACCAACCGGCCGTGGAGCTGGCCATTGTCAACGGTGAACTCCGGGTCGTGCTCCCAGGCCTCGTCGACGATCTGCGTGTCCTCGTCGAGCAGGGCGTGACGCAGTCGTTTGCGCCGCCCGAGGTGGGTGGAGGCACAGTTGGCGGTGATCCGGTAGAGCCAGGTGGTGAACCGTGAATCCCCCCGGAACCGCCCGAGGGCCTTGAACGCCCGGATGTAGGTCTCCTGGACGACGTCGCTGGCGTCATCGGCGTTGCCCATGAGCCGGAAGGCGAGGGTGTAGGTCTCGGTGTAGGTGGCCTTCACCAGCTCCCCGAACGCCTCGGTGTCCCCCCCGCGGGCGGCCGTCAGGTGATCCGCCAATTCCTGGTCACGGGTCATATGGGCCCCTCATCTCGACGGGGACCGCTCCCCGCTGTGCCTTTCGGACCCCGCCGCCACCGGAGGGGTTACCGACACGCCGCCCAACCTACCGCGGCCCACCTCTGGTCACCACGCTCCGATGCGGCCGGGATCGAACCGAACCGGCGCCAAAACGCCCCGAGACCCCACCGGCGGGTGGGGTCTCGGTCGATCCGGCATCGCGACCCCGGCTACTCGAGGATCTTCGTGACCCGGCCCGCACCCACCGTACGACCCCCCTCACGAATAGCGAACCTCAAACCCTCATCCATAGCAATAGGAGCAATCAACTCCACCGTCATCGCCGTGTTATCACCCGGCATACACATCTCAGTCCCCTCCGGCAACTGAACCATCCCCGTCACATCAGTCGTACGGAAATAAAACTGCGGCCGATAATTCGAGAAAAACGGCTTATGCCGCCCACCCTCAGACTGACTCAACACATACACCTGAGCCTCAAACTTCGTATGAGGAGTAATCGAACCCGGCGCAGCCAACACCTGCCCCCGCTGCACCTCATCCTTACCAGTACCCCTCAACAACACCCCAACATTGTCACCAGCCATCCCCTCATCCAACAACTTCCGGAACATCTCCACCCCGGTACACGTAGTCGAAGAAGTCTCCTTCAACCCCACAATCTCAATCGTGTCACCAACATGGATCACACCCTGCTCAATCTTCCCCGTAACCACCGTCCCCCGACCAGTAATCGAAAACACATCCTCAATCGGCATCAAGAACGGACGATCCGTATCCCGAACCGGCTCCGGAATATAAGAATCCACCTGCTCCATCAACTCCAGGATCCCCTGAGCCGCCTCAGCATCACCCTCCAGAGCCTTCAACGCCGACACCCGCACCACCGGAATGTCATCACCAGGGAACTCATACTCATTCAACAGCTCCCTCACCTCCAGCTCCACCAACTCCAGAAGCTCCTCATCATCCACCATGTCCACCTTGTTCAACGCCACCACAATCGAAGGCACACCCACCTGACGCGCCAACAACACATGCTCACGGGTCTGAGGCATCGGCCCATCCGCCGCCGACACCACCAAAATCGCCCCATCCACCTGAGCAGCACCCGTCACCATATTCTTGATGTAATCAGCATGCCCCGGCATATCCACATGCGCGTAATGCCGATTCTCCGTCTCATACTCCACATGAGAAATCGAGATCGTAATACCACGCTCCCGCTCCTCCGGCGCCTTATCAATCTCATCAAACGCCACGAACTCCCCACCCTGAGACTCCGACAACACCCGAGTAATCGCCGCCGTCAACGTGGTCTTACCATGATCAATATGACCCATGGTCCCCACATTCACATGCGGCTTCGTCCGCTCGAACTTCTCCTTCGCCATGACAGTCGACGCTCCGTGTAGCTTGTTGTTCGTAAGGATCGCGGAGGCGGGCACATGGACTGGTGCCCATGACCGACCGCAGCTGGAAGGCGGTACCCGGTGGGTACCACCCGCGGACCCGTCCGGGGACGATTCCGTAGCGGAGCCGGGGCTCGAACCCGGGACCTCACGATTATGAGCCGTGCGCTCTGACCAACTGAGCTACTCCGCCTTGTCCGACCCCGTCGGCTCCCCGGGGGGAACCGACGACCGCGGGCACCCGGGGGGACCCGCTCGTCGATGAAGGGTCCTGGGACCCTCCTGGAGCCCCGTGCCGGAATCGAACCGGCGACACCAGCCTTACCATGGCTGTGCTCTACCGACTGAGCTAACGGGGCAGACCCGCCCGAAGGCGTGAACGCCACATGGTATCGCCCGCGGAGCCCTCGCGGAACCAAATTCCGCACTTGATCGGTAGTGTCGTCCCCGCCCCGCCCGGCGGTACCCTCGGCCCGTGCACATCCGCCTCGCCAACCTCAACGACGCCGAGGCCATTCGCTCGATCTACAACCTCGAGGTCGAGACGGCGCCGGTCACCTTCGACCTCGTTCCCCGCAGCCTCGAGGAGCAGAGGGAGTGGATCGCGGCCCGGGCCGGTGCCCATGCCGTCCTCGTGGCCGTGGACGGAGACGAGATCGTCGGCTTCGCGGCCCTGTCCCCCTACCGCTCCAAGCCCGCCTACAGCACCAGCGTGGAGAACTCCATCTACGTGCACCGGGATCACCAGGGCCGGGGGATCGGCGACCTGCTCCTGGGAGCCCTGGTGGAGGCGGCCGACCAGCGGGGCTTCCACGCCACCTTCGCCCGGATAGTCGGAGGCCATGAACGCAGCCTCTCCCTGCACCGCAAGCACGGTTTCCACGTCGTCGGTGTCGAGAGGGAGGTGGGTCGCAAGTTCGGACGCTGGCTCGATGTCGTGCTCATGGAGCGACTGGCGGGTGGTGAACCCGTGCCACCCTTCGGGGGGTAGTCCATCATCTGAGTCGGCGACCCGCACCGGGCACCGGCGGGTTCCGGGTGCCATAGAAATCATCCCGGCGTCAGGTCGCACCCTTCGACAGGTGCGGACTTGGCTCCCGGGGTGTCATTGTGGCCCCTGAGGCGCTATCGTCTTCGCCCGCTGGGTCGGTGCCCGAGCGGCCAAAGGGAGCGGGCTGTAAACCCGCCGGCTCACGCCTACGGAGGTTCGAATCCTCCCCGGCCCACAGCACGACGGGATCCCGGACTCCTCTCCGAGGGGCCGGGGTCCCCTCGCGTGAAGGCCGGGTCGGGTCGTCGGCCGACCAGCCCTCCCCGGGCCGGGCACCGTGGGCCACCTCAACCCGACGGGTCGGACGCCTCAACCATCGGTAGGGGGTGTGGGACACCCTTCTCCCCAGTGTCCCTGGTCCCGTCCGGTAGATTCTGGCCATGGCCAGTTTCGATGTCGTCTCCGAGGTGGACATGCAGGAGGTCCGCAACGCGGTGGACCAGGCGGCCCGAGAGGTGAACACGAGATTCGACTTCAAGGGCACCGACTCCCGGGTGGAACTGGGTGATGGTGAGATCAGGCTGACCTCGGCCACCGAGGACCGACTCGCCGCCCTGCGCCAGGTGCTCGAGGAGAAGCTCGTACGCCGCAAGGTGAGTCTCAAGGCGGTGGACTTCGGCCGGGTGGAGGAGGCCTCGGGGGGAACCGCCCGCCAGGTGGCCACCCTCAAGGCCGGAATCTCCTCCGATGACGCCCGGGCGATCAACAAGTTCGTCAAGGGCCTGGGACTGAAGGGGGTTCAGACCCAGACCCAGGGCGACCACGTCAGGGTCACCGCCAAGAAGCGGGATCTGCTCCAGAAGGTGATCGCCGAGCTGAAGGGGGCCGATATGGACCTTCCCCTGCAGTTCACCAATTTCCGGGACTGAACCCCCGCCGGAGGGTCGGACCGCCGGTGCCCCGAGCGGTCAGTGCTGCCACTGGCCCGATCGGAGGCGGCGAATGCGTTCCTCCATCGGGGGATGGGTACTGAACAACTTGGCGAACATCACCCTCCGACCGGCCAGTGGATTGGCGATGTAGAGGGAGGCCTCGGCCGGATCGGCTATTCCGGGTATGACCCTGGTGGCCCGGTCCAGCTTCTCCAGGGCCCGGGCCAGAGGCTCCCCGTCCCCGATCAGACGGGCGGCACTGGCGTCGGCTTGAAACTCACGGCTGCGACTGATTCCCATCTGGATGATCATCGCCGCTATCGGGGCCAGGAATATCAGGGCCAGTTCACCAATCGGATTGCGGTCGCGGTCACCGCGACCTCCACCGAAGATCATGGCGAACTGGGCCATCCGCGCCGCGAACGTGATGGCGGTGGCGATGGCGGCGGCCACCGATCCGATGAGGATGTCACGATTCTTCACGTGCGACATCTCGTGAGCGAGGACGCCACGAATCTCGTACCAGTCCAGGTACTGCATGAGGCCCTGGGTGATGCACACCGCGGCGTGGGCCGGGTTGCGACCCGTGGCGAAGGCGTTCGGCTGGGGATCGGGGCTGACGTACAGCCGGGGCATGGGGAGGTTGTCCCTCATGGCCAGCTCCCGCACCACGGCGTGGTACTCGGGATAGTCGGCCTCACTGGCCGGGACCGCCCGGGCCGACCGTATGGCCAGCTTGTCGCTGTACCAGTAGGAGCCGCCCACCGTCACCAGGGCGATGACGAGGGCGATGATCAGCCCGCTCTGGCCCCAGAAACTACCGATGGCGAGGATCAATCCGGCCAGCAGACTCAGGAGGACGGTGGTCTTGAGGGTGTTCATCATCGTTGGTTACAACGC
>JALSTE010000011.1 GCA_026983855.1 Acidimicrobiia bacterium | reverse complement strand
TCAGGACACCTCGACGGACTTCGCCTTCCTCACCCGTTCGACGGTGGAGACCAACGACACCATCACCTGGACCGACGGCAAGGAGTACCCCCTCGCCAAGGCCGAGTTGACCAGTGCCAGCCACCCGTTCTTCACCGGCCAGATGAAGATCGTCGACACCGCCGGTCGGGTCGAGCGTTTCGAGAAGCGCTATGGGCGGCGCCGCAAGTCCGGGGCCAAGTCCTCCTGACCGATCCCGACCGCCTGAGTCGGCTCCGGCAGGTCAAGCTCCGGACCCTCGCATCGGAGGGGCTCGGGCTGGAGCTGGACGAGGTGGAGAGCTACGACGACGGGGCCTTCGCCCTGTCGGGCGGGACCCTGGCGGTGCTGGTGGAGGAGGGATCCCGCAGGGGTCTCGGTGTGGCCCTGGCCACGGCCCGAGCCCGTTCCGCGGGGACCGTGCACATACTGTGCGGCGACGAACCCGGACTCATCGCCCGAAGGGCGGGGGAGTTCGTCTCCCCCCCCGAGGTGTGGGAGGTGAGGGGGAGGGAACTGACTCCGGCCTTCGCCGAGCCACACCGCCCGTCGGATGTGCCCGATCCGGCCGCCCTGGCCCTGGTGCCCACGATCGTCGGGGCCGGGGCCGAGCCGGTGATCGAACACGGCGTGATCACCGCTGAGGTTCAGGGCCTGGAGATCGCCCGGGTGATCGTCGACGCCGATGGAGCCCGTCTGGAGGTGGGGGTGGGGCGCCACGACCGGGAGGCCTTCGCCATCATCCACGGTCGGGAGCCGGTGGCCGTCGCCCTGGCCCGGGTGGCGGCGGAGGTCGGTGACCACCGGCGGCCCGGGGCCGAGCCCCATCCCCTGAACAGGATCGGGGCCGAGAGATGGCTGCGGGCCCGTCTGATCGCCTCCCCCCGCCTGATCGGGGCCCGGGTGCTGGAGGCGGGCGAGCCCCCCCTTCCCCGGGAGAACGTGAAGGAGGCGACACCGGCCGTGGCCGTGGGCCGGGCCGAGGACGGGTCCGATCTGGTGGTCGTGACGTCGGTGGGCATCGACCTGGACCTGGTGCCCTTCGCCGCTGACGCCCGACTCCGTCTGGCCCCCGGGGCCCGGCTGGTGATCGTGGTCCCCCGCAGGGACGTGCACCCGATCACCCGGGACCTGGCCGGGTCCCTGATGAGCCCGGCCGAGATCGTCTCGGTTCCCGATGACTGGCGGGACACGATCTGAGGGGTCTGGTCGGGGCTGGGGGTTCCCGCTGACTGGCGGGACACCGTCTGTGGGGTCTGGTCGGGGCTGGGGGTTCCTGATGACTGGCGGGACACGATCTGTGGGGTCTGGTCGGGGCTGGGGGTTCCCGCCGGGACCGGGCCTCTGAGGCCATATCCTGGGTTCCCGTGCTCGAACGACTCGAACGGCTCACCGACGAACTGAGGAATGTCGAGACCCAGCTCGGGGACCCCGGCGTGGCCTCGGACCGCAACCGGTTCGCCGAACTGGGTCGCCGCCACGCCGAGCTGGCGGCGATCGTCGGAGCCGGCCGCAGATGGCGCGAGGCCGTCGAAGACCTGGAGGCGGCCCGGGAGATGCTCGCCGAGGCCACCGGTTCCGATCGCGACGAATACCGGGAGCTGGTCAACGTCTCCCAGGCCGAGGCCGAGAGGGCCGAGGAGGAGTTCCGGCTGCAATTGCTGCCCCGGGACCCCAACGACGCCAAGAACGTGATCCTCGAGATCAGGGGGGCCGAGGGTGGTGAGGAGGCGAACCTGTTCGCCCGGGACCTCTTCGAGATGTACCGCAACTACGCCTCGTCCCGGGGATGGGGGATGGAGGTCCTCGAGGCCCACCCCTCCGAGTTGGGGGGTCTCAGTGACGTGACCGCCCTGGTCAAGGGCGACGGGGTGTGGACCAGACTCAAGCACGAGGGTGGCCCCCACCGGGTTCAGAGGGTGCCCGTCACCGAGTCCCAGGGTCGGATCCACACCTCCTCGGCGACGGTCTCGGTCCTACCCGAGGCCGAGGAGGTCGACGTCAGGATCGATCCCAACGACCTGCAGATCGACGTCTACCGGTCTTCGGGGCCCGGTGGCCAGTCGGTGAACACCACCGACTCGGCGGTCAGGGTCACCCACCTGCCCACCGGCGTGGTGGTGGCCATGCAGGACGAGAAGAGCCAGCTCCAGAACAAGGAGAAGGCCCTGCGGGTACTGAGATCCCGCCTGCTCAAGATGCGCCAGGAGGAGCAGGCGGCGGAGCTCTCCGCCCAGAGGCGGGGTCAGGTGGGGGGTGGCGGCCGGGGGGAGAAGATCCGCACCTACAACTTCAAGGAGAACCGGGTCACCGACCACCGGATCGGTCTGACCCTCTACAAGCTGGACCGCATCCTGGGAGGGGATCTCGATGAGCTGGTCGAGGCCCTCATGGCCGACGAGCGGCAACGTCAGCTGAGCGGGGATGGCTGAGTCCGAGATCCCCCCCGGGGGCCTCACCTGGGGCCACCTGGAGGAGGAGGGGAGGTCGCGACTCTCGGCCCCCGGGGTGGCGGCGGGCCCCATGGACGCCCGGTTCATCGTGGAGGAGGCGGCCGGGTTCGGGCCGGGGGAATGGTTTCTGCGCCGCGGTGAGCCGGCCACGGAGAAGGGTGTGGCCCGATTCGACGCCATGCTGGGCCGCCGGGCGGCCGGTGAGCCCCTGCAGTACGTGTTGGGACACTGGGGTTTCCGCCGTCTGGACCTCATGGTCGATCCCCGGGTCCTGATCCCCCGGCCGGAGACCGAGACCCTGGTGGATCTGGCCCTGGCCGAACTTTCCGGCGCCCCCGGTTCGTATCCCATCGTCGTGGACCTGGGGACGGGATCGGGGGCCATCGCCCTGTCCGTGGCCGTGGAGCATCCCCGGGCCCGGGTCTGGGGCACTGACGTCTCCGCGGACGCCCTGGCGGTGGCCCGGGCCAACCTGGCCGGTGTCGGGAGGGCCGGGAACCGGGTACGCCTGGTGGAGGGTGACTGGTACGGGGCCCTGCCCCCCGAGCTGAGGGGGGCTGTCGACCTGGTGGTGGCCAATCCCCCCTACGTGTCCCCCGGGGACGTGGTGGAGGATGCGGTGGTCCACTGGGAGCCCGGGGGCGCCCTGAGGGGTCGGGGCGACGGGTTCGCCGACGTGGCGGAGGTGATCGCGGGAGCGGTGTCGTGGCTGAGACCGGGTGGGTCGGTCGTGGTGGAGATGGACCCGTCCCAGATGGCACGGGCCCACGATCTGGCCCTGGCGTCCGGACTGGTGGACGTGTCCGGGCATGAGGATCAGGTGGGACGTGTCAGGTTCCTGGCGGCCCGCCGGGGTGGTGATTCCGGGGGCCACTGGTCCACTGTTGAGGAGGTTCTGTTGCGGGGCGGGATCGCGGTGGTTCCCACCGACACCGTCTACGGCCTGGTTGGGCGGGCTGACGCCCCCGGGGTGGTGGGGAGGATTCGGGCCGTCAAGGGAAGGCCCGATGACGTGGTCATGGCCGTCTTGGTGGATGGTCCGGCCATGGCCGGGGAGATGGCCCGGATCACGCCGGCGGCCCGGGAACTGCTGGGACGCCACTGGCCCGGGGGGCTCACCGCCGTTCTCCCGGTGGAACCCGTGTGGGCCGAGCGGGCACCGACCCTGGTGAGGGAGGGGCGTATCGGACTGAGATGCCCCGACCATCCGGAACTGTTGCGCCTGATCGGCCGCGTGGGTCCCCTGGTCGCCACCAGCGCCAACCTCCACGGTCGGGAGACGCCCCGGACCCTGGCCGGGGTCCGGGCCCAACTCGGTGACTCCGGAGATGCCGCCGTGGACGGGGGGCGACTGTCGTCCGTGGCGTCTACGGTGGTGGATCTCTCGGGGCGGTTGCCGGTGGTGATCAGACAGGGTTCGGTGGTCATCGAGCCCCCCCACCAGTGATTTCAGCGGACGGACGGAGCGGGTCGATGGGTGCGACGAGGATACTTTTCGTGTGTACGGGCAACATCTGCCGGTCCCCCATGGCGGAGTACATGACCCGGGCCATCACCGGGGAGAGAGGCCTCGACGTCCTGGTCCGATCGGCCGGGCTGGCCGGGGAGGGGCAGCCATCACCGGGCTACGCCTTGGACGTGATGGAGGCCCGGGGCATCGACATGTCAGGTCACCGCAGCCGGAGACTCTCGGCGATGATGGTTCGATCGGCGGACCTGGTGGTGGGTATGGCCGGCAATCACGTGAGGGAGGCCGCGGTCCTGGCCATGGACCGGGCGGCCCGCATCGGAACCCTGAGGGAACTGGCCCGTCTGGCGGAGCGGAGGGGACCCAGGGCCTCCGACATGGGGGTTCCGGAGTGGATCGAGTCACTGACCCGGGATCGGCCGGTGGGCCAGATCGGGCTTGGGGGGGCCGGGGACGACATAGAGGATCCTTACAAGAGGCGGCGAAAGTTCTACGAGAAGACGGCCACCGAGATCGAGCAGAGTCTTCTGCCCCTGCTGGATCTGATGTTTCCGTCGGCCACGGGCCTGAGCGATTCGCGGTTCACCGCCGGCGAAGGCTAACAGTCGCCGGTGTTTCCGCCGATGGCGAATTGAGGCGCCAGGATGGAATCCACTTCGATCCGGGGCTACGCTTCAAGTGGCGGTCGGAATTCCTGACTCATACTTTGAGTGGTTGAAACTCCGTGAGATATCACGCAGAGTGTGGACAGGACCCGACCTTGGCGATAGGTTGAAAGTCATGGCTGCGACATCGACGACATCGAACAAGAGGAACCGGCGGGTTGGACGACGTGGTCTGTTCGCCGGATTTCTGCTGGCCGGACTGCTGATGGTGGCGGCCCCGGCGGGAGCCGACACCTACGGTAACGGTCAGGGCAACAACACCGGTCAGGGCACCGACCAGGGTTCCACCACGACCACCCAGGTGACCACGACCACCCAGGCCACCACCACCACGGTGGGTAACGGCTCGAACGGCTCGAACGGATCCACCGGCAACGAGTCGGGCACCAACGGTGACAACGGGAACCTGGCCTTCACCGGTACCGACGCCCTCACCCTGGCCCTCATCGGCGCCGGGGCCACCGGTGCCGGCCTGGTGCTGGTGGCCTCCACCCGCAAGCGTCGCCGGGCCGAGGTCTGATCCCCGCTCCCCGGTCCATCCGTTCCCGGCGGTGAGAGTCCCCACGTGAGGTCGGCGGGGACGTAACTGCGGGAGCCGACGGCCCTATCCTGGATCAGATGACCGAGCCGGGCGCCCCAGTCGCAGTCGCGCCCGTTTCCCCCGGTCATCGGGGTCGGACACGGATCCCCTGGGGTGCGGTGGCGGTGTTCGTCCTCCTGGGCCTGATCCTGTGGGTCGGACTCACGGTGTGGATCCTGTTGAGGGCCCGCACCTCGGTGACCGAGGCCAACACCGAGCTCAGGGATCTCCGGCGGGAGCTCACCGTCGAGTCCCTGATCGACGGCTCGGCCGTGGACCGCCTCGAGGTGACCCTGGAGGCCATGAGGCGGGCCGATTCCGACGTCAGCTCGTGGATCCTGGCCCCGGCCCGGCGCCTGCCGTGGATCGGTACCCAGCTCACCTCGGCCGACCGACTGGCCACGGTGGGGGTGGTGGGACTCGAGGTGGCCCTGGACACGACCCGGGCGTCGGAGGGGACAATCGGCAACGGGGACGTGGTCCTCGCCGATCTGCCCGATGACCTGGCTTCACTGAGTGTGGTGCTGGGGGACGCCCGGTCCCGTCTCAGTGGACTCGACCTCG
>JALSTE010000010.1 GCA_026983855.1 Acidimicrobiia bacterium | reverse complement strand
GTCCAGTCGGGAGGAGATCAGCTCGGGGTGACCCTCACTCCACCGGTAGAGCGCCGGTGTGGACAGACCGGGCCTGCGGGCGTGTTCCCGCTCGGCCGCGCTCAGCAGGATGCCGGCCATGTCGTCCGCGGTTCGTCCGCCGTCGGTGTGGACGAGTATCACGTGATCGTTGGCCAGGGCGACGAGGGCCTCGGCTCCGGGCGCCAGCCTCATGAGCCGCCCCAGGTGGGGGAGCAGGGCGACGGCGTCGGGGGTGTCGCTCTCCAGCACCAGGATCTGGCGACCGGCCGGGTCGAGGACTATCGAGACGGGCGGGGAGGCCACGTCCTGGGCGTGGCCCCGGCACACGTCGAGGATCATGTCGGCATCCACCATCCAGACATCCAGGTCGGCCGTGGTCACCCACCGACCCTCGCCGTCGTCGGCCGTGGTCACCCACCGACCCTCGCCGTCGTCGGCCGGGACGGCCATCCACACCGCCTCGCGGTACCCGGCCTCGAGCGAACCGGTGACGATTCGGGGATCCAGGGTGGCTGCCCGGCCCTCGGGGACCGGTCGCAGGCGCAGTCGGGTGAGCACCTGACCCAGGGGGGGTGTGGCCGGGGGAGTGGGTGTCTCGCCGCGGGCGGCGGACTCGGTACCGTGATCACCGGCCCGGGCCATCGACTCGCGGGACAGAACCACCGACGGACGTTCGATGCCGAGGGCGTCGGCGAGGACCGATGCGGTCCTGGGGATGAACTCCGGGGGTCGGGGTCCGGTGGTCAGGGGCACCTGTTCCCCGATCAGTCCGAGGGGCGCAGACCTTCGCGAGGGTCTGACGACGGCCGGTGCGTCGTGCCCGGTGGCTCGGTCCATCACCGTGGTGGCGCTCGGGCTGTCATGTCCGGCGGCCCCGGGGAGAGCGAAGGCCGTGGATTCCCCCCACTCCTCCAGCACGATCGGATCCCGATCGGTCGGGACCTCGGGGATCTCGGACTCCAACGGGTGCGAAGTCGTCATTGTCGTTGTCACCGTGACTCTCCCTCCGGGCCCGCGACGGGGGCCTCGAACGGTCAGGTCGGCCGGCGAGGGAGTCTCTTGAGCGGTGCCCGGGCCCGGGTGACTTGCCCTCGATGCCGTCTTCGCCTCGGCCCGGTCACCGGAGGATCAGCCCAGGGCGGCGTCCAGAGGGGTGGGCTCCAGGCCCAGGGAATCGGCCACGGCGGTGTTCACGATCCTGCCGTGGGCCACGTTGACACCCGGCACGAGTTCGGGGTGGGCCTCAAGCGCCGGACGGAGGCCGTCGGCGAGGGACACGACGTACCTCATGGTGGCGTTGGTGAGGGCCCGGGTGGAGGTGGCCGGCACGGCACCGGGGATGTTCCCCACGGCGTAGTGGACGACACCGTCGACCACGTAGGTGGGGTCGGCGTGGGTGGTTTCGTGGGAGGTGGCGAAGCAGCCCCCCTGGTCGATGGAGATGTCCACCAGCACCGTTCCCGGCTCCATGGCGCGGACATGGTCGGCGGTGACCAGCACGGGGGCCCGCTTCCCGGCGACGAGGACCGCACCCACGACCAGATCGGCCCACAGCACCCACTCCTCCACCGACTCCAGGGACGAGAACTGGGTGATGATCCTGGTGCCCCATCGTTCCTCGGCATGGGCCAGCTTGGACTGATCCAGGTCCAGCAGGGTGACCCTGGCCCCCATGCCCACGGCGACGTCGACGGCGTTCATGCCGGCGGATCCGGCACCCAGGACCGTGACCTTGGCGGCGGGGACGCCGGGATATCCGCCCAGCAGCACCCCCTTGCCTCCGTGGGGGGCCTCCAGGGTGGAGGCCCCGGCCTGCACCGCCAGCCGCCCGGCTATGTAGCTCATGGGCGCCAGCAGGGGCAGGGAACCGTCGGCCATGGTGACGGTCTCATAGGCGATGGCGGTGACCCCTCGGTCCATCAGACCCCGGGCCACGTCGGGGTAGGCGGCCAGGTGGAGGTAGGTGAAGAGGATCTGCCCCGAACGGAGCAGGGCGATCTCGTTGGGCTGGGGTTCCTTGACGTGGACCAGCAGATCGCATCCGGTTATCACCTCGGCCGGGTCGTCGATCATGGTGGCCCCGGCGGCGGCGTAGGCCTCGTCGGTGATGTTGGATCCGAGACCGGCGCCCCTCTGGACCAGGACCTCGTGTCCGTGGGCCACCGCCTCACGGGTCCCGGTGGGGGTGAGGGCCACCCTCCTCTCGTTGGTCTTGATCTCCGTGACTACGCCGATTTTCATTGGACTTCCTCTGGTGATTGTTCCGGATTCGGGGTGGGACCAGCCGGTCCCTGGGTCGGGGCTGGGGGTTTCGGGGCGCTGGGTCGGTGGTGTCGGGCGGGTGGGGGGGGTCACACGGCGGTCCGGCTGGGTACTGGTCGGGCGGCCCGCACGATGTGACCGGCTATCCGCTCGTGGTCCCGGGTCAGCACCCCGGTGGTCACCCGGATGTGAGGCGGGGCCGCCGGGCCGTTGCCGTTCAGCTGGAACGGGGATCCGGGGGCGACACCGATCCCCTGGGCGGCCAGGGAGACGAGAGCGGACCGTTCGTCGTCGACCTCGACCCACAGGTTGAGTCCGGTGTACCCGGTGTAGCCGATCCCGTTCCGGTCGAGCACCGCGGTGACGAGACCTCGGCGGTGGCGGTAGGTCTCACCGGCCCGGATCACCCCCGTGGTCACGGTGTCGTCCCGCAGCATCTCCAGGAGCAACTGCTGGAGGAGACGACTGGTCCATGAACTCCCGAGCCGTCTACGGGTGACCAGTTCCGCTATGGGCTGGCGGGCACCCCCCACCGCCGCCAGACGAAGATCGGGTCCGTGGGACTTGGAGAAACTCTGAATCCGAACCGTGGTGTCGGGGAGCTTCTCCCCGAGGCTGACCGGGTCACCGATCGAGAGGTCCCCACTGTGGTCGTCCTCCACCACCAGGATTCCGGTATCGGCCAGAATCGAGGCCAGCTCGTCCCTCCGGCGGGCCGACATGTCGACCCCGGTGGGGTTGTGGGATCGGGGCTGCAGGAAGACGGCCTGCACCCGGCGGTTCACCGCATCCTCCAGACTCTCGGGCCGGATTCCCTCATCGTCCATCGGTACCCCCAACGGTTCTATCCCGTGGGCCTCCAGCAGGTCGAACAGGGGTGGGAATCCGGGATCCTCCACCACGACCCGGTCGCCCACCCGGAGACTGGTGGCGCATATCCGGTCCAGGGCGTCCAGGGCCCCGTTGACCACGGTCATGGCCTCGGGGGGGAAGGGCCAGCGCCCCTCGAGCAACTCCCTGAGTGGGGCCAGCACCGGATCGTCGAGGTAGCTGCCGGTGAAGGGCTGATCCCCGAAACGGGCCAGGATGGGACCCAGGGAGGGGAGGAGCGCGGGGTCGGGAACCCCCTCACTGAGGTCGAGTCCGGTATCGAGGTCAGAGGGGTAGATCTGCCAGAAGCGCTGCCGGCGGCGGATGCCCTCGTGGCTGCCGACGAACGTGCCCTGGCGGCCCCGGGTGTCGATGGTGCGGCCCCGGCCGAGTATCTGCCAGGCGTCGCTGATGGTGGTGGGACTCACGGCCAGCCCGCGGGCGATGGCCCGGACCGTGGGCAGTCTCTGGCCCTCGGCCAGGTCACCGGAGGAGATCAACCGGCCCACGGCCGCCGCCACCCCCTGGGCGTTGGGGTGCTCCACGGACTCCACGATCAGGGAGAGCAGGCGTTCCCCCTCATCGGGGAGATCGCTCCCCACGGGACCGCTCGGTGCCGGGCCGGGTCCGGGTTTCTCGGTTCGATTCTCTGCGGGCAATTCGGGCCTGTCCGGTCGGTCGCGACCGCCGGGGGAGGGCTTCTCCGTCCGGTCGGTGGCGGCGGGGGATGTCGGCGATTTCGTCGGTGGCTGGTTGTGGGTGCACAGGACCTGTCACCGCCACCCAAGTTTGTCCAGTGACAATAGATCCATGTCCTGTTCGTTATCGGAGAATTCTGGCCCGCCGGAGGAAGGGGTGCAACCGATTCCCTCACCCGTGGGCGGGGGCCGGGGGACCGGATGGGAACTCGTGGTCTCCGGGGGGTTTGCCGAAACTTCGGCGGGAGGGGGCCGATGGGTAGGGGACCACCGGGCCGGGGCGAACCAGCGCCCACACCCAGACCCCGAACCATCGAGGCGGCTCGGACCGGCCCGGTCGGAGGAACCTCGCAGTGAAAGCAGACCACGACAGTCACCAGCGCCGGCCCCGCCGTCACGGTCGTGAACCGGCCGGTCCCCGGACCAACCGGCGGAAGGCTCTGCTGGCGTTGTTCGGGACGGTGGCCTTGCTCGCCTCCGCCTGCACCAGCGGCGCCGACGCCGGTCCCCGTGAGGTGGATCTGGTCATGGTGACCACGACCGAGGCCGGCGGTGGGGGGAATCACGCCGTCCCCGACACCGTGGGGACCGGACCGGCGGGGGGAGTGGTCGGGGCGGGGGACCCCAATGAGATCGTGGTCCCCTCCCGGGATCCCTCGACCGAGACGACCACCACGGTGCCGGTGCCCGTGGCGTCCACGGCCCCCACCACCACCATGGCCCCCACCTCGACTTCGACCACGTCCACCAGCGTGGTGGTCACCTATCCGACCCAGCCCAGCACCACCACGACCCTGGCCCCGAACCAGACGACCACCACCCTCCCTCCACCCCCTCCGGTCGACGTGGGTCTCGCCGTGGCGGCCGGTGACCCCGCCGCCGAGGCCTTCACCACCGGGGTCCGGGCCGCGGTGGGTCGGGTCAACGGAACCGGAGGGGCCGGTGGTCGAACCATCGAGCTGTCGGTGTGCACGTACACCGACGCGGCCTCGGCGGGGGTCTGCGCCCAGGGCTTCGCCGACACCGGGGTGGCGGCGGTGGTCCAGGGTCCGGGGGGGCAGGGGGGCGCCGTCCGGGCCGTCCTCCAGGCCAGGGGAGTCGCCGTGGTGGGTGGAGTGGCCGGGAGTCTCGTCGACGCCTCCGCCCCTCAGACCGCCCTGACCCTGGGGGGTCCGGTCACCGCCCTGACCGGCCTGGCCCAGCTGGCGGTGGACGAGGGATTCCTCGATGTGACGATCGTCCACGACGACACCCCCGAGGGCTTCAACCGGGTCCAGTCGCTGATGGAGCCCATCCTCTCCGAGTACGGGGTGTCGGTCGCCACCGTGGCCGTGCCCCCCGGTACCACCGACCCGGCCGGTCTCCTGGCCCCGGCGGTCGACTTCGGACCCGAGGCCTGGCTGGTCGTGACCGACTCCTCCAGCTGTGGGGGGGTGATCGACGCGCTGTTCGCGGCCGGGGTGGCGGCGCCGACCTACTACGTCCACGACTGTGCGGCCCCGTCCGTGCTCGGGTCGAGGGGACCCGCCGCCGCCGACGCCTGGTTCCAGAACGAGATCTGGACCTCGGCGGTGCTCGGTCTGGGGTCCTCGACGGAGAGGGACGCCTACGCCATCGTCTCGGGGGCCATAGCCGGCATCGACCCGGCCCGGGCCGACGACGAGTGGGCCCTGATGGGCTACGTGAGCCTCACCGCCACCGCCGACGCCATAGCCCGGGGTGGACCCTCCGGAGCCCTGGCCGGGGCCGAGGACACCACCTCTCCCTCGCTGCTGGGGGTGGGCACCCTCAAGTGTGGCCAGAGCCCCACATTCCCCGCCGTGTGCTCGGGATCGATCTTCCTGACCCAGTGGGGTGGATCGGGTTGGGTCGGCTCGATCGTCACCACCAACGGCCTGGCCGGC
>JALSTE010000009.1 GCA_026983855.1 Acidimicrobiia bacterium | reverse complement strand
GTCCGATGGGGTTCGTAGGAACGCGATGGCGTGACCGGCGGCGGGGGCGTCAACGACGATGAGATCCGCCGGATCGGTCTCCGCCAGTTGACGGATGCGCCCCAGAACCACGAGATCACGGATCCCGGGGGTGGCGGTGGCGACCAGGTCCAGCATCCCCGTGCGCAACAGACGGCCCGTCAGGCGGGTGAGCCCGTGATCACCGAGATAGCCGGTGAGGGCCTCCCGGGGCCGGATTGCGGCCAGTCGTAGTCTTTCGGGGTCGTGGGGGACCGGTACCGGCTCAGGTCCGGGGGTGGGCACCGCCAGGGCCGAGGACAGGGCTCCGGTGCCGTCGACCTCGAGGAACAGCACCGATCGGTCGGAGTCCGCCGCCACCAGCCCTAGGGTGGCAGTCACCGTCGTCTTGCCGACCCCGCCCTTCCCGGCCACGATGACGACCTTGGATGCCTGGAACCCAGGCGTCGGACCCACTTGCGACGCTGGCAGTTCTGGCGTCAGATCCACTCGACCTCCGGAGGCACTGGGTGCTCAGGCTAGCCACCGCCGTAGCGGCGATCTTCATCTCGTTGCTACCTACTCTTCCCACCGCGGCCCAGACCGACACGACCGGGGTTCCCGACACCCAACAGGTGGAGCTGGTGGGGGTGGTTGACGTCCTCCAGGTCAGCGGTCTGATCGACCCCATAGAGGTGAATTCGATTCGCCGGGCCCTGGACCGGGCGGTCGAGGGGGGATCCCTGGCTCTCGTGCTGCAGGTGAACAGTTCGGGGGCGACGGTCTCCGACGCTGAACTGGGCGATCTGGTCTCGGACCTGTCCGACGCCCCGATCGTCGTGGGGGTCTGGATCGGTCAGAGCGGGGCCTCGGTCTCCCATGAGGCCGTCATGCTGGGGTCCGGAGCCGATCTGATAGGTATCTCACCGGGCAGTCGGATGGGGCCGATCGGGGATTCGTTCGGCGGGGCCCCGGTCCCGGGGCGATTCGCTCCGTTGGTCGGGCGATCCCTTTCCGACAACTCCGCGGTCGACGCCGGCGCCGCCGACGTCGTGGCCGCCACCCTCGGGGACTTCGTGTTGGCCTTCGAGGACCGCGGGGTGATGACCGGCATCTCCCGGGTGGTTGATCCCGGGGCGGAGATCCCCAAGCGGAACCTCCTGGTGCAGGTGAGGTTCTCCAAGCTGGGATTGGTCGACCAGCTCATGCACACCGTGGCCAGTCCGGCGGTCGCCTATCTGCTGCTGCTCATCGGGTTGTCCATGATCCTGCTCGACTACTTCACCGCCGGGATCGGGGTGGCGGGCATGACCGGGGCGGTGTCCCTTCTCCTGGCGGCGTATGGGTTGGGAGTGCTACCGACCCGGCCGCTGGGTCTGGGGCTCCTGGTCCTGGCCGTGCTGGCATTCGCCGTCGACGTGCAGACGGGGGTCCCCCGCTTCTGGACCGGCGTGGGTGTCCTGAGCCTCCTGGTGGGATCGTTCACCCTCTACTCGGGACTGTCGCTGTCCTGGCTGACCCTCATAGTGGGGATCGGCCTGATGCTGGCGTTCGTGTTCTCGGGGATGCCGTCGTTGGTTCGCACCCGCTTCTCCACGACGACCATCGGCAGGGAGCATCTCCTGGGGCAGGTGGGGGTGATCGAGGTGGATGTCGATCCCGACGGGGTGGTGCAACTCGACGGGGCGCTCTGGCGGGCCCGGACCAATCGCGGCACCCCCCTACGCCGCGGGGACCGGGCCCGGGTGACGGCCATAGAGGGCACGGTGCTGGAGGTCGAGCCTGAGGAGGGCGGGGCCGTGGATTACCGGGAGATGCGTGGACGGCGTAGCGAGGCCGGAACCGGTTGACCCGGTCATGGTCGGGGACGGTGGGCTGGAACCCCCGTGTACGGGGCGTGGACCGAACCCGGATCAGGCGGTGGGGTCGGCCGATGGGGATGGGGAGGGTCAGGCCGGGTCTCGGGCCAGGATCTCCTGGCGACGCTCCGACTCGTTGAGCCCTCCCCAGATTCCGTGGGGCTCCCTGATCCTCAGGGCGTACTCGCGGCAGTCCAGTTGCACCGGGCACTCCCCGCAGATCAGCTTGGCCCTCCGTTCGCGTTCGAGTTTCTCACTCTTGGGCTCGAAGCGCGGGGGCGGGAAGAACACGGCGGCCTGAGGCCCTCGACAGGCGGCCTTCACCTGCCATGTCTGCTCCATTGCCAGTGCCACTGTTCTCCCCCTTGTCCAGATCGGACGATATTCCGGTGTGACGCGCGACACAAGACCTGATTCGCGAATTGTCAGGGGGCGAGCGGGTGGTCGGTGGGGTGTTGAGTGGTGCCTGGTGTCGGGTGGTCGGTGGGGTGTTGAGTGGTGCCTGGTGTCGGGTGGTCGGTGGGGCCGTGGATGGCGGGGATCGTCGACCGGCCGGTGTCAGTCGGGGTCGGGCAGCCGGGGTCCGGCCACCCGGAGGTCGCCCCGTCTCCGGGTCACGCCGGTGGCGTCGAGGCGGGCGAGCAGTGGCAGGGCGTGCTTGCGGGTGGTCGACAGGGCGTCCCGGGCCTGGGCCACCGTGAATCCACCCGGATCCCGGGCCAGCAGGCCGGCGACCACCCGGGCGGCGGCATCCACGGCCCGGCTGGTGAAGTACCGACCCTCGACCTGGACCAGGAGTCCCCGCTGGACCAGGGCCCGGAGTTCCTCAGGCGTGGCCCCCTCGGGTTCGGGGGGAGAGAAGGGATCGGCGTTCAACAGGTCGAGCACCGGATGGTCGGCCAGGGGATCGGCCACCTCACCCTGTCGGGCCCGGCCCCCCTCGATCACCACCCCGTCGAACGTGGCGATCAGCAGGCGGCCCCTCTCCCCGACGGTGGCGAGATCCAGACCGAGGGGGCCCGCCCTCTCCAGGCGGTCCCGGAGATCGGCCTCCAGATCGGCCAGGGCCCGGGGCGACCCCACCCAGGCACCGAGAGTCGGGGTGACGTCAGAACCGGTGAGCAGCCGGAGCTTGTCCGCCTCGATCCATCCCCTCTCCTCCACCACCCTCTCCACGGAGAGGTCGGGGCGGGCCCGAGCGGCGGTGAGAACCGGATCGACGTCGAGGATCATCCCCCCACCCACCGTCTCGTCGCGACCGAACTCGCGGAGCACGAACCGGTCGCGGGGTAGCAGGGGCAGGGACGTGGGCAGGTGCAGCCGAACCCGGCCCGACTCCGAAGGCAGCAGGGCGTCGGGTCCCAGCACCCGCATCTTCACCGGGAACTCACCCGATCCGAGGTACATGGCGTAGGCCCCGCGTCGGGACACCTCGTGGTCGAGGGAGCCCAGGACATCGAGACTGGCGTCCACCCGGGAGGTGGCGAACCACTGGCCGGGGAGGACCACGACGTCGCCGCGACCCACCTCGCCGGTGTCCACCCCGCTGAGGTTGAGGGCGACCCGGTTCCCGGGGCCGATCCGCTGGTGGGAGCGACCCAGTGACTGGATGGCCCTGATGCGAGCCGTCTTCCCGCCCGGCATCAGGAGAACCTCCCCGTCCACCGCCAGTTCCCCACCGGTGAGGGTCCCGGTCACCACCGTGCCCGCCCCTCGGGGGGAGAACGAGCGGTCGATCCACATTCGGGGTCGTCCGAGGTCCCGTGCCGTCGGTGTCGCCGCGGTCAGGCGATCCAACGCCGCCCTCAACTCGTCCAGACCGGTTCCGTCCAGGCTGTCCACGGAGACGACCTCGGCCCCCGACAGGAAGGTCCCCTCCAGGTGCTCCTCGACGTCGAGCAGGGCCAGTTCATGCAGGTCGTGGTCCACCAGACCGATCTGGGTCAGGACCACGACGCCGTGTTCCACCCCCAGGGTCTGGAGGATCCGGAGGTGCTCCTCGGACTGGGGTTTCCAGCCCTCGGGGGCCGAGACCACGAAGAGCACGGCGTCCACCGAGCCCACCCCGGCCAGCATGTTGCGAATGAAGCGTATGTGTCCGGGCACGTCGATGAAGGAGATCCCCCGGCCGGAGGGCAACACGGTCCAGGCGAACCCCAGGTCGATGGTCAGGCCCCGGGCCTTCTCCTCGGCCAGACGGTCGGGATCGATCGAGGTGAGGGCCCGGACCAGGGTGGACTTCCCGTGGTCCACGTGCCCGGCGGTCGCTACTACGTGCACGGAGAGGGTGGGGTCGGTCCCGGGCTGCGGGTCCAGCCGTGTTCCCGGGCCACCCGGACGATCACTTCGTCATCGGCGGGATCGACGGTCCGCAGGTCGAGAATCGTTCGTCCCTCGAACACCCGGGCCACTATCGGGGGGTCCGACAGTCGGAGCTCGGGGGTGACGTCTCCGTCCAGGGCGACACCCACCGAGGGAATCACCGCCAGCGGAAGGGATCCGGCTCCCGGGGTGGCCTCGGTCGAGACCACCCGTCCGAACCCCAGCTTGCGGGCCCGGTGCCGCAGCTGATCGGGGTCCAGCGTGGCCATCCGCCAGAACGGAATGGCATCGCCGTGGCGTCGGAGATAGGCCAGGGTGGTGTCCTGGAGCGACTTCAGCACCAGACCCCCGGGGCGGAAGGCCCTCATGAGCGGATGCCGGGAACACCTGGTGATCAGATCGGCCCGACCGACGATGATCCCGGCCTGAGGCCCACCGAAGAGCTTGTCCCCGGAGAACGTGACGATGTCGGCACCGGCCTCGAGGGTCTGGCGCACCGCGGGTTCATCACCCAGCCAGCCCGGCGGTGGGCCCGCCAACCACGGGCAGTTGCGGTCGACCAGACCTGAGCCGAGATCCACCACCAGGTCCGGCCCCAGACCGACCAGGTCGGAGACCAGTGCCTCCTCGGTGAACCCCTGGATCCGGTAGTTGGAGGGATGGATCTTGAGGATCACCGGCGAGGGATCATCGGGATCGAGGGCGTTCTCATAGTCGGAGCGGCGGGTGCGGTTGGTGGTCCCGACCTCGACCAGGCGGGCGCCGGACTGGGCCATCACCTCGGGGATCCGGAAGCCACCCCCGATCTCGACCAGCTCCCCCCGGGAGACCGGGACCCGTGCCCCCTCCGCCAGGGTGGCGAGGACGAGGGTGACGGCGGCGGCGCAGTTGTTGACCACCAGCGCCGCCTCGGCTCCGGTCAGTCGGGCCAGGAGCCGACCGATTCCCGCCTGGCGGCTGCCCCGGGTGCCGGTCGAGATGTCGATCTCGAGGTTGGAGTAGCGGATCGGCTCCTCCTCGACCCGGCCGGGTCGACGGGGGGCCCGGCCCATGTTGGTGTGGAGCAGTACGCCGGTGGCGTTCACGACCGGACCGAGCAGGCGGCCGGCGAGGTCCTCGGCCCGGGCCCGGACCGATCCGGGGTCGTCGGCGGCGATGGCCGCCCGGGCGCAATCCACCAGGAGGGGGTGGGGCAGACCCGTGTCGGTGACGGAGCGGGCCAGGGCGTCAACGGAGGGAGGGCGCACGGCTCCGAGGATAGGGCGGGTCCGGTGCTTTCTCCTCGGGACCGGCAGTGGGGGTATCGGGTGCCGGGGTCCTAGGCTCGGGTGGTGGCCCTGCTCGCCTTCCTGTTCATAGCGGTACCCATCCTGGAACTGGCCGTCATCGTGCAGGTGGCGGGAAGCATCGGCGTCGGATGGACCCTCGTGGCCCTCTTCGGGATCAGCGTCATCGGGGCCTGGCTGGTTCGTCACCAGGGTCTGTCGGTGCTCCAACGGGTACGACGGCAACTGGCCCGGGGTGAGATGCCGACCACGGAGCTGGTGGACGGGCTCCTGATCCTGGTGGGTGGCACGTTGATGCTCACCCCCGGATTCATCACCGATGCGGTGGGCCTGGTCCTGTTGCT
>JALSTE010000008.1 GCA_026983855.1 Acidimicrobiia bacterium | reverse complement strand
CCTGGCGAACCGACACCGGACCCGGGGGTGGGGTCATCCAGATGAGCGCCAGTGACTCGACCCACACCGCCCTGGTCGTGGCCCGCCACCGGGCCACCCGGTCCGGGGCCGACATCGGGTCCCTGGTCGTCTACACCTCCGCCCAGGCCCACTCCTCGATCGAGAAGGGCGCCCGGGTGGCCGGTTTCTCCCACCTGCGCCTCATCGGTACCGACCGGGACCACGCCATGTCGGTGCCCGAACTCCGGAGCACCGTGGCCGCCGACGTCGAGGCGGGCCTGATCCCCGCCTTCCTGTGCTCCACGGTCGGCACCACCGGTACCACCGCCGTGGATCCCGTGCGGGAGGCGGCCGAAGTGGCCGTCGAGTTCGGCATGTGGCATCACGTCGACGCCGCCTTCGCCGGATCGGCGATGGTCTGCC
This sequence comes from Acidimicrobiia bacterium, assembly GCA_026983855.1. Classification (GTDB taxonomy): domain Bacteria; phylum Actinomycetota; class Acidimicrobiia; order Acidimicrobiales; family Poriferisodalaceae; genus DRKF01. Next base: position 5,394 of record JALSTE010000008.1, on the reverse strand, counting down.
CCGAGTTCCGACACCATCAGGACGGTCTGGAGCTGGTGGACAGCTACGTGTTCAATCCCCACAAGTGGATGCTGACCACCTTCGACTGCTCCGCCTTCTTCGTCGCCGATCGCCAGCCCCTCCTGGAGGCCCTGTCGATCCTGCCCCCATACCTCCGCAACGAGGCCTCCGACACCGGCGCGGTCATCGACTACCGCGACTGGCACGTCCCCCTCGGGCGGAGGTTCCGGGCCCTCAAGCTCTGGTGGGTGATCAGGACCCTCGGGGCGGAGGGCCTCAGGGCCCACATTCGGCGCCACGTCGAATGGGCGCGGGAGATCGAGGCCCGGGTGGAGGCCGATGCCCGACTGGAGACGGTGGCCCCCACACCCTTCTCACTGGTCTCGTTCCGTCATCGGGCCGGGGAAGCGGCCACCCGGGAGATGGCCGCGGGAATCAACGCCTCGGGTCGGGCCCTGGTCACGGTGTCGGAGCTCGATGGCGAGGCCTTCATCCGGGTCGCGGTGGGTTCCTCGACCACCACCCACGATGACGTGGTCGCCCTGTGGAACCTGATCGAGAAGACCGCCCCGTCCGTTGATTGAACCCGATGCCCGGGGGATCAGCCCCCGGCCTACGACCCCATAACCCCATCAGGGCCGCGGCGGAGGGGGGAACCTGAGCCGGGCCGCCACCAGCTTCTCCCTCAGGGGTGTCTCGGCCCGTACCTGGAGGATGCGACCCCCCGAGTCGAGCACCGCGGCGACCAGCTCATCGAGCACATCGGGAACCTCCTGGGGCTCCGTACCGCACATCGGGCAGGTGTCGCCCCCGGTTCCGAGCCATCCGCACTCGGGGCACATGACTCCCCCGAGGGTGGCGTCGTGATCGATGAACAGGCGGTCGACGGCGTCCACATCGGCCGCCCAGAGGACCTCCTCCACCCCGACCACGGCCCGGTCGCTGCCTCCGGCCTCGTCGCAGAACTCCTGGACGGTCCGCTGCTCGTCCTCCAACTCATATGCCGCCACGATCTCCGACACCTGTTCGGCGATACGGGCCGGGGTGGCGTTGGCCATGTCCACGCTGAAGGTCCCCACGACCAGGTCCTGAATGTCACGGGGGAGCATCTGGGCCATCGCCGTGGGGTGCTGATCCAGGCCGCCGAACACCAACAGGCCTATGCCGTCGATCCTGACCATCTGCTCCACCGCCCCGGCCACCGCCCGGTAGTGACGGTTCAGCATCTCCTCGGCCTTGTTCTGCATCCGGTGCTCCTCCAGGCCGTACCACCCGCCGTGGGCGGACTGCCGCAGGTGCTCACTGCGGAGCACCGAGGAACTGGTCAGCTCGCCGCCCCGCATCTCGAAGAACTCCGCCTCGGAGCCGTCCAACACCACCACCCCGTAGGTCTTGAGATCCTCCACGATGGAGAACAGCGGCCGGAGCCAGGGGGTCGTGTCCACCACGATCCGGTCACGGGGACCACGGGGAAGGTCGATGGATTCGAATATTCCGGCCCCGTGACAGGAGAACACCGCCCGACCGCCCGGGGTCCAGCGGTCCTTCAGGTCGTTCTCGATGTCCTCGATGTCGGCCCTCAGGGAAAGACGCTCATCCCTCTCCAATTCCTCGGACGAGGCCAGGGGCCGAATCCGCGACAACAGACTGTTCACCCTCGTCGGCAGCGCCGCCCGGGCGGTGGGATCCGTCGGAACCGGCACGTACAGAGAGACGATGGGTAGGCCCCCCGTGTCCAGATGAGCCAGCCGGCGGAGCGTCTCCTGATCGACCATTCTTCCTCCTTCAGAGGGATGATTCGGTGTGGATCACATCGGGACCCGGACCCTCCGGGTCCATTGGGTCCAACAACCGTAGCGGTGGATTTGTGCCCGCCGGCCGCCCCGGACCGGTCCCCCGACCCTAGGCCCTGATCGGGGGTGAGGCCGGCAGGGTCACGTCCAGGATCTCCAGGTCGGGAGAGCAGTCCCCCAACGAGTAGGCCGGTCCGGCCGGGATGACGAAACTGTCGCCGGTGGCCAGAGACTCCTCGGGGTGGCCCTCGACGGTGAGCACGGCCGAGCCCCCGAGCACGAAGCCGAACATGAACTCCGCCGAGTGCCGGGTTGTCTCCGTGGATTCCGCCCCGGTGGGCCGGGCCACCCCGACCCCGGCCAGGCCGTCGGTGGCGGCGGCGATGCCGGTGTCGCGGTAGGCGAAGCCGGAATGGCGCCATGGTCGCCATTCCGCCTCGGCCGCCACGTGATGGACGAACCTCTGGCCCCCGAAGTCCCTCTCGGGCAGGACCCGTCCCGTGGGCAGGACCATCTCGTGGTCGGCGTGGGTGTCGTGAACCGCCGGACAGCCGATCTCGATGACCTCCAGACCCGGTGACGACTCCAGCACCCGGTGGCGGATTCCCGGAGGTTGCAGGAAGCAGTCCCCCGACCGGAGCACCATCGGCTCCCCCTGGTCCTCGTACGCCACCCTCACCCAGCCCCGGTGGCAGTAGATCATCTGGAACCTGATGTGGTGATAGTGCACGTAGTCCGGCACCGGCCCACCCTCGGGTATGGAGATGTGGGAGGCCACGAAGCGACCCCCGAGACGTCCGGGGATCAGATCCCGGTACCTCATCCCGGCCCGACCCAGACCCCACTCGGCGTCGGCCAGATGGGTCACCACCAGCTCCTGGACCCCCTCGGGCACCACCACCGTCGACCCGGCCGACTCCATTCGCACCACCGTTCCGTTGGGGGCGGTGAGTTCCCGCCGATCCTCCCCACCGGGATCCCCCGCCACCTCCAGGCGGATGACACCGGGGGCTCCCGGTGCCCCCTCCTCCAACCGGAGGGTGATCCCGTGTCCCGAGACGACCGCCACCCGGGGTGAGTCGGCGGGGAAGATCGTGTCGACCACCATTCCCAGCCTCCCGGTAAAGAACTCCAGGGTCGGAGCCAACTCGTCGCAGGGAATTACGACCTGGGCCCTCTCCACCCTCGATATCCCGACGGGATCCCGTTCAACCTGCGCCATTTCGGCCTCCCCGGTTCGGCCTCCCCGGCCCCTTGGCCGATCCTGGTGTCTACCTTCGCAGGCCCGACCGGCGAGGTCCAGATGCTCCGGGTTTCGCCGGGTCACGGCCGGACCCGTCCCCCGCCCAGGAGCGACCTGGCCCCCTCCTCGATTCGGTCCTCCGACACCAGGACCGTTCCGGCCGCCCGGCCCAGGGGGACGAAGCTGTCCTCGCCCGCCACCAGGGTGATCCGCCCCCGGTAGCCGGCCTCGATCAGATCGGTCACCACGCCCTCGCCCACCCCTCCGGTCCGACGGGTCTCGTCCACGATCAGGACCCTCCCGGTGTCGAAGGAGTGCTCCCGTATCTGCTCGACCGGCAGGGGTCTCAACCAACGGAGATCCACCACCCGGCAGTCGATGCCCTCCCGGGCCAGCCGTTCGGCCGTCCTCAGCGACATGTACAGCCCATTGGCCCAGGTGAGGATCACCAGATCCGAGCCGGGGCGGGCCACCCGGGCCCGGCCCAGGGGAACATGACCGGCTGACCAGTCCCCCGGGGGAAGGTAGGGGGCCAGCCAGCGGCCGTCACCGGGGTCCAGCAGGTCGCGGGTGTGGTAGAGGGCGATTGGTTCGAGGAACAGGCTCACCGTCCCCGCGGCCTCGGCCGCGGCCACGCAGGTGCGCAGCATGGCGGCGGCGTCGGCGGGCCGGGAGGGCGAGGCCACGACCACCCCGGGAATGTCCATCAACGGGGCCAGGCCATTGTCGTTGTGGAAGTGGCCACCGAACCCCTTCTGATAGCCGTAGGAGGCGATCCTGACCACCATCGGATTCAGATACTGACGCTGGGAGAAGAAGGCCAGGGTGGCGGCCTCGCCCCGTATCTGGTCGATGGCGTTGTGGAGATACGCGAGGTACTGGATCTCGGGGATCGGCAGGAGACCCGACACGGCCGCACCCAGGGCCAGGCCCAGGATCGACTGCTCGTCGAGGATGGTGTCGAACACCCGGTGGGAACCGAACATCCTCTGCAACCGGCGGGTGACCCCGTACACCCCGCCCTTGCGGGCCACGTCCTCCCCGAAAACCAGCGCCCCCGGGTTGGCGGCCAGGACGTCGGCGAGGGTCCGGTTCAGGGTCTCGGCCAGGGTCAGGGGCCCCTGGTCCTCGGGCCTGGTCCCGAACACCGCCACTCGGTGCGACGCCGGGGCCACCGCCCCCACCCGGGCGGACACCGTCGTCGGGTCGGGGAGCTCGAGGGGGGCCCCGACCTCGGTGGCCGAGCCCATCTGGGGAGCCTCCAGCAGCGACTCGGCCAGATCCGAGATTCTCCGCCTCCCCCGGAGATAACGCTCCACCAGTTCCCCGGGTCGGGCCAGACCATGATCCACCAGGGCCCGGGCCGTTCCCAGAATCGGATCCCGGGCCCGGTCGGCCCTGATCTCGGCCGCGCCCCGGTAGGCCGACTCGACGTCGCTGCCGGCGTGACCCATGAACCTCACGGTCCTCAGATGGAGAAACCCCGGGGTGCGGGTGCGGCGGATGTGATCCACCAGATCGCGGGCGATGGCGTGGGTCCCGACCGGGTCATCACCCTCGGCCCGGGCGTAGACGATGTCCCGGCGTCCGGCGACCGCGGTCTCGATCCATTCGGTCGGAGTGGGGACACTGATGCCGATCCCATTGTCCTCACACACCAGCAACAACGGCATGGGCAGGCCCCGGTGCGATGTCAGCAGGGCGGCGTTCAGCGCTCCCTGGGTGGTGGAGTGATTGAACGATGCGTCTCCGAAGCTGGCCACGGCCACCGCCCCGTCGCCCCACGGGGTCCGCCTACCCAGGCGGGCGGCACGGTCGATGGCGAAGGCGGTGCCCATGGCCCGGGGCAGGTGGGAGGCGATGGTCGATGTCTGGGGTATCACCGACAGATCGGGGTGGCCGAACACCTTGTGTCGACCCCCGGCCATGGGTTCGTCGCGCGCCGCGAGCATGCCCAACAGCACCTCGCGTTCCCATCCGGCTCGCCCGCAGACTCGGGCCCGGGCGGCGTAGAAGCCTCCCGAGCGGTAGTGCAGCAGGGCCGGGTCCCCACATCTCAGGACCGAGGCGACCACCGCGTTCGACTCGTGGCCGGCCGAGGAGATCGTGTAGTAGCCGAATCCCCGCTCCTTGAGACGGCGGGCCACGTGGTCGAGGTGACGGGAGGAGCACTGGTCCTCGAAGAGGGCCTCGAGATCCAACCCCGGGGGCGGGGGACCCGCGGGAGCGGCGGTGCCGCCCCGGGCGTCGAGGGACGCGATGGCGGACAGGAGATCGGTTTCCAGCGGATCCAGGTCGGCGGGCAGGGCGGGAGTACCTGTCATCACCAGAGTGTCCCATCCCCGCGACCCCGGGGAG
>JALSTE010000007.1 GCA_026983855.1 Acidimicrobiia bacterium | reverse complement strand
AGGTCCACCACCAGGGTCACGTTGCCGAGGCCCTGGAGAGCCGGCTCGGCCACCGCCTCCCACACGTTGCCCTCGTCGAGTTCGGCGTCACCGGCGATGGCGATGAAGCGGGCCGGTGGCCGGGGTCCGAAGTGAGCGTCGAGATAGCGACGGGTAGCGGCGGAGAAGAGGGGCGCCACGGCTCCGAGCCCCACCGAGCCGGTCGAGAAGTCGGCCACGTCGGGGTCCTTGGTGCGCGAGGGGTAGGCCTGAAGGCCGCCCAGACGCCTCAGGCGGGTGAGGTGGGACCGGTCCAACTCCCCGGTGAGGTACTTGATGGCGTGGTACACGGGAGAGGCGTGGGGCTTGACGGCCACCTTGTCCTCACCCCCGATGTGGGCGAACCACAGGGCGGTCATGATCGACACCATCGACGCCGACGAGGCCTGATGCCCGCCTATCTTGACGCCCCCGGATTCGGAGAGAGGCACCCGGTTGGCCTCGTCCACCATCCTCACCGCCAACCACAGGACCCGCCTCTGGATCTCCTCCAGGGTGCCGATGTCGGCTCCGGCCGCGCCCAGTAACCGCCACCTGTCCCCGGCTCTGCGGTTCTCACTCACCTGATCGGCTCCTCCCAGCGGTGGGACCCCCCAGCTTGGCAGAACGCGGTTCCCGGTGGTTCTCCCCCTCTAGGCGTCCCGGGGAGCCATGAGGTCGGCCTCCGTCCGGCGCAGGAGCGAACCCATGGACAGCACGGTCACGGTCCTGATCACGTCGTGACTCTCCAGGATCGATCGGATCACCCGGTGCAGGTCATCGTTCGAGCGGGCCACGATACGACACAGGACGTCACCGGGGCCGGTCACGGCATCGGCGGACAGCACCTCGGGAATCCCCGAGAGATGATCGACGACCCCGGCGTCGGCTCCCTGGCGGATCTCGAGGGTGGTGAATGCCATCACCACGTATCCGAGGGCCCGGGAGTCCACTTCGGGGCCATGGCCCCCGATGACCCCGCTTCTCTCCATTCGGGCCAGTCGGGCCTGAACCGTTCCCCGGGCCACCCCCAGGACCCGGGCCACCTCGATCACCGGTATCCGGGGCCTCTCCCTCATCACGGACACTATCCGCCGATCGAGGTCGTCGACGGAGCCGACCCGCACCGGTTCGGAGGATTCAGCCACGGCTGAGCCTCCGTCCTCGTCCCCGACCATGTCCCCGAGCCCATCCCCATCCCCGTTCCCGTCCCCGCAGTGGGACCGCGGGTCCCCCCATGCCGCCAGATTGCCCGATCTGCATCTGAGTAGCCCTCATTTCCTGGTCATATTGCCCAATCCCCCGACCATGTCTTGCCACATCCTTCCAGCGGAGACTGAATAGGGCAACCACGTCGACCAGCCGCAGCCAGAACGACCCCGGGGAGTTCAGCCCATGACCTCGACAACCGACACCACCACCGAAACGAAGGGCCGCCCCGCCGGTCTGATCACCGGCTGGGACGCCCTCGAGTTCTGGGTGGGCAACGCCAGGGCCACCGCCGGCCACCTGGCCTCGATGCTGGGACTCGAGATCACCGCCTACGCCGGACCCGAGACCGGGGTGACCGACCGGGCCTCCTACGTGCTGGAATCGGGCGATCTGCGGTTCGTGGTCACCGCCGGACTGGACCCCGATTCGGAGATCACCGCACACGTCCGTCGACACGGCGACGGTGTGCGCGACCTGTCCCTGGCGGTCACCGATCCGGCTTCGGCCTTCGAGGCCGCGGTGGCCCGTGGAGCCGTTCCCCACCTCGAGCCCCACGAGGTGACCGACGAGCACGGTGTGATCCGACGTTCCGCCATCAGGACGTTCGGGGACACGATCCACGGTTTCGTGGACCGTACCGGATACCACGGCGATCACGCCCCGGGCTTCACCACCGAGGGCCTGCCCACCTATCCCCGGCAACCGGCGGTCAACCTCCGACGCATCGACCATCTCACCGCCAATTTCTCCGCCGGGGAGATGCAGCCGTGGGTCGAGTGGTACCAGCAGGTCATGGGCTTCGAGATCCTTCTCAGCTTCGACGAGAGCCAGATCTCCACGGAGTTCTCGGCCCTGCGCTCGGTCGTGGTCGCGGATCCGGACCGCAGGATCGTGATTCCCATCAACGAACCGGCCCCCGGACGGCGCCGGAGCCAGATCCAGGAATACGTCGACACCTACCGCGGTCCCGGCGTCCAGCACATCGCGATGCGCACCGACGAGATCCTCAGCACGGTGGCCGCCATGAGAGACCGCGGGGTCAGGTTCCTGGACGCCCCCGGCACCTACTACGAGGACGTCCGGCAGCGACTCGCCCTTCTGCCGCTTCCGTGGGATCGGATCGAGCAACTCGGGGTGCTGGTCGACGACGAACCCGATGGGCACCTGCTCCAGATCTTCACGGAGAACCTGGGGGATCGCCCCACGGTGTTCTTCGAGGTCATCGAGAGGGCGGGGGCCCGGGGTTTCGGCGAGGGGAACTTCAAGGCCCTCTTCGTGGCGATTGAGCGCGAGCAGGCCAAAAGGGGCAATCTCTATTGAGACAACACGATCCGGGAGGTCCAGCCCATGAAGTTCGCCCTGTCCGACATGCAGGTCTCCAGCCCGGCCTTCGCCCCCGGTGGGGCCATCCCGTCCCGCCACAGCGGCGAGGGCGAGGACGTCTCACCCGCCCTGGCCTGGTCGGGGACACCCGAGGGCACCCGCTCGTTCGCCGTGATCTGCCACGACCCCGACGCCCCCGTGGTCAAGGACGGCGGCTACGGCTTCGTCCACTGGGTGCTCTACAACATTCCCGGTGACGCCACCGGGCTGCCCGAGGGTTTCGCCGGAGGCTCGGTCGGGATGTCCGATTTCGGAAAGCCCGGCTATGGAGGGCCCATGCCCCCCGAGGGTCACGGAACCCACCACTACTTCTTCTGGGTGCTGGCCCTGGACGCACCACCGAGCCTGCCCGAGGGCCTCGGCCTCCATCAGCTCCTGGAGGCGGTGGAGTCCCACACCCTGGGAATGAACCGCCTCATGGGTACCTACCGCCGGGACTGACTCCCCCGGGTGCCGGTGAGGTCCCACCACCGGGCGGGGATGGGCCCGGCGCCGACTCCCCCCGGGACGCCGCCAGGGTCGACCCCGCCATCCCCCCGGGGTCGGCGGGGTCAGCCCCGGGTCCGGGACCTGAAGCCCTCCAGGGTGCGGATCATGTTGACCCGGTGCTGGGCCAGACGGCCCTCGATGATCTCGGCCTCGCGTTCGGGCGCGGCGGCGATGAACTCGCTGAGCTTGGAGCGACCCGGTCCCAGCCGGACCCCCTCGGTGAGCCTCACCCCGCCCGGCACCTCCTCGATGGCGAACCACCACGACGCCGCCGGGGTCTCGGGATCGGAGACCGCCCAGGCGAACCGGTTGGGTGGATCCCATTCGGTGACGAAGGAGACGGTGTCCCACTCCCCGGCCAACTCGTGGCGGCTGTGTCCCCAGATGGTGGATCCGATTCCCGGGACGTCACCGGTGTGGCTCCCCCAACCCGCCGACTCGAGTTCCCCGCTGAACTCCGGGATGAGCCCCGGATCGGTTATGAGGTCCCACACCTCCGATGGCGGGGCGGCCATGAACAGGCTCACCTCGGTCGTGGGACCCTCCGACATCGTCACCATCGTCACTCCCCCATCTGGGTCGACAAGGCCCCCGAACGGGTCACGAGCGGCCGCCGGGCCCCGATCGTCGCGGCCGCCTCGTCCCGGGTCGGTCAGTCCCTGAGTATCGCCCCGATGCGTTCCATCAGCTCGGGGGTGAGATGGGCCAGAACATCGAGGGCGGCGAAATTCTCCCTGACCTGGGAGGCCCGACTGGCCCCGGTGATCACCGAGGACACGTGGGGATTGGCCGCACACCAGGCGATGGACAGCTGGGCCAGGGTGCAGTCCAGTTCGTCGGCGATCTCACCCAGCTCCATCACCCGGGCGTTGGCCCGGGTGTCGGTCATGCGTTCGGCCAGCCATTCGTACCCCGGCAGGGCCGCCCGACTGTCCGGTGGTATCCCGTCGACGTACTTACCCGTCAGGAGGCCCGACGCCAGCGGGCTCCAGGTGGTGAGCCCGAGACCGATGTCCTCGTACAGACGCACGAATTCCCGTTCGACCTTGCGTCTCTCGAACATGTTGTACTGCGGCTGTTCCATCACCGGCTTGTGCAGGTGGTGGCGTTCGGCGATCTCCCAGGCGGCCCTGATCTCATCGGCATTCCACTCCGAGGTGCCCCAGTAGTGGGCCTTGCCGGCGGAGATCATGTCGCTCATGGCCCGGACCGTCTCCTCGATGGGGGTCTCGGGGTCGGCCCGGTGGCAGTAGACCAGATCCACGAAGTCCAGTCCGAGACGCTCCAGGGAACCGTCGATGGCCTGCATCAGGTACTTGCGATTCAGGGTGTTGCGGGTGTTGGGGCCGTCGGACAGACCCCAGAAGAACTTGGTGGAGATGACGTAGGACTCCCTCCGCCAGCCCAGTTCCCGCAGAGCCCCGCCCATCAGCTCCTCAGAGCGGCCACCGGCGTAGGCCTCGGCGTTGTCGAAGAAGTTGCAACCGGCCTCGTGGGCCGCCGCCATGCACTCCACCACGGTCTCGGCTCCGAGTTGGTTGTCGAACGTGACCCAGGAACCGAAGGAGAGCGCGCTCACCTTCAGACCGGAGCGACCGAGACGGCGGTAGATCATGTCCATGACGTCACCCTAACGCTCAGCGGTCGAACACCCCGTGTCGGCCCTCACCCTGCCCCGGGGCCCCAAACGGATCCCCGGGCAGCCTCACCCTCAGCGGTCGAACACCCCGTGTCGGCCCTCACCCCCGGCGAACCGACGGGCGCCCTCCCCGGTCTCGCCCGAGGCGATGACCTCCAGACCCGACCGGGTCTCCTCCGCCAACGCCTCGGCGAGGGACATGTCCCACTGCCCGATGGCGACCAAGCGGTCCGATCTCAGACATCTCTGGGGGAAGGCCGCCAGTCGGTGGGCCAGATCCAACGCTGCGGCCCGGGCCCCACCGGGAGGGGTCAACCGGCTGGCCAGCCCGATTCGCAGGGCCTCGGGACCCTCCACCGGCCTCCCGGTGAGGATCATGTCCATGGCCCGACCGTGGCCGATCAGACGGGGCAGGCGCACGTTGCCCCCGTCGACCAGTGGCACGCCCCAGCGCCGGCAGTACACACCGAGGACCGCGTCCTCGGCCACCACCCTGAGGTCGCACCACAGGGCCAGTTCCAACCCTCCGGCCACGGCGTGACCCTCCACCGCGGCGATGACCGGCTTGGACAGCACCATGCGGGTGGGCCCCATGGGCCCGGGAGATCCCACGATCCTCTCCGGCGGTCGGGATTCCACCCGGTTGCCCCGCTCCTCACCGATGGCCCGGAGGTCGGCGCCGGCGCAGAACGTGCCCCCGGCGCCGGTCAGGACGGCGACGGAGACCTCGGAATCGGAGTCGAAACGGGAGAAGGCCCGGTACAGAGCCTCCGCCGTGGGCCGATCCACGGCGTTGCGGACCTCCGGCCGGTCGATGGTCACGACCATCACCGCACCCTCCACCTCCACCGCGACCGTCATCGGACCCCGCCCGACACGGGCCTCAGGTGCCCGTCCACGACCCGCAACCACGCGGCCGTCATCGGACCCCGCCCGACACGGGCCTCAGGTGCCCATCCACGACCCACGACCCCGAGAACATCATCGGACCCCGCCCGACATGGGCCTCAGGTGCTCGTCCACGACCCTCTTGATCCGGTGCAGGGCGTCCTCGAGCACGGCCCGGGGACAGGCCAGGTTGA
>JALSTE010000006.1 GCA_026983855.1 Acidimicrobiia bacterium | reverse complement strand
CAGAACCTCAGGTCGATGCTCCCGCGGGTGGCCGCCCGGGCCTCGGTCGCCGTCCCGTACAGGACGTTGCAGAACACCGGGACGGAGTCCATGCCCACCACCTCGACCAGGGAGGGATTCTCACACAGCGGGCAGTTCATGGCTCTCCGTTCCGGTCACCGGTCACATCCATGGAAGTCGACTGCGACCCGGATGAGTTCATCCCTCCCCGAGCCGAACCACCACCCCGGGTGCGGTTCACCACCACCCGGGGGGTTCATCACTCGTCGGACCCGGCCCGGGCCACGACATCAGATCTGGGTCGTGGCCCGGGCCGGTTCACGAGAGCGTTCCCTGAGCGGGGCCGGGTCAACCGGTGAGGCCGACGACCTGTCCCCCGGACCCGGCACCCGAGCCGAAGAACGGGGCGTCACCGAAGGCGAACACACCACCATCGGCGGCGACCAGCCAGTAGCCCTTCCCCGATGAGGTGGCGACCATGCCCACGATGGGCGAGTTCAGACTGGTACCCGGGGGCAGTACACCGGGGATGGAGCCGTAGAACTGGGCGTCGCCGAAGGCGAACATGCCACCGTCGGCGGCGACCAGCCAGTAGCCGTTGCCCGTGGCCGTGGCCGCCATGCCCACGACGGGGGCCGCCAGTTGGTCGAAGGGTACGAACTGGGGCAGGGAGCCGTTGAACCTGGCGTCGGGACCGTAGGTGAATATGCCCCCGTCCTTGGCCACGAACCAGTAGCCCTCGCCGGTGGGATGGGCGGCCATGGCCACCACCGGCTGGTCCAGGACGATGGCCCCGGTGGATCCGTAGAAGTTGGCGTCGCCGAAGGAGAAGATCCCCCCGTCCTTGCCCAGCAGGTAGTAGCCGTTACCCGTACGGGTGGCGGCCATGCCCACGATGTCGAACGCCGGGGTCACACCCAGGCCGGGGAGGTCCCCGAAGTCACCGGCGGCGCCGAAGTTGGCCACCCCGCCGTCCCGCTGGACCAGCCAGTAACCGTCCTTGTCGGGATTCGACCCGATCGCGGTCACCGGGGACGACAGGGCGGTACCACTGAGGTCACCGTGGTGGGCCACCGGACCGAACTGGGTCACCTTGCCGGCGGCGTCCACGATCCAGTAGCCGTTCTTCTTCTGAACCGAGACGGTCACGTCATCGGTGACCGTGGCCAGACCGTCGGTGGCGCTCAACCTGAGCACGTAGGTTCCGAGGGCCGAGAACGTGGCCGTGGTGGCCGCCGAGGTCGTGCTACCGAAGCTGACCGAACCCGGGCCGCTGACCTTGGTCCAGGTCACGGACACCGCCGAGGGTCCGTCGGTGTCCGATGCCGAACCGCTCAGAGACAGGACGTCTCCGAGGACGGCGTTGGCATCGGCCCCGGCGCTCACCGTGGGCACCGAGTTCACGTTGAACGACTTGCTCGTCACCCCACTGGGGTTCTTGCCCGTGGCGTAGGCGATGGCCTTCACCGTGGCGTCACCGTTGAGGGTGACCCCGGTGGAGTACACCGGCGAGAGCGGGGTCGGGGTCGAGCCGTCGGTGGTGTAGTGGATCACGGCGTCGGGATCGCTGGAGCTGATCTCGATGGTCGCACCGGAGTTGATCGCTCCGCCCGGGGGGGTGATGGTGGGAGCGGCGGCGGCGCTGGAGCCGGCGGGGGTGACGATCACGTCACCGAAGTTGACGGTGGCCTCGTGGGCCACGATCACCGCACTGCCCGAGGCCGGGTTGTTGCCCCCGGTTCCGGTGTCGAACGTCAGGTTCCAGGTTCCGGGCTCGGACGTGCCCTGCTCCCAGACCTTGAAGCGGTACACCGATCCGATCACCTGAGCCCGCAGCTCGTAGGTGGTGCCCAGGGTCAGGCTGAACCCGGTGTCGAGGCCCTGCTCGGTGGTGTTCTCATCCTGGATACGCAGCCCCGGGAGGGGAGACCCGGCCGGGTCCCGCCACCACATGATGCCGCCCAGGGGGGTGGGGTTGGTGCCGTCGGGCAGGAAGCCCTGCTGGGGCTGGGAGCCGGCGTCGACGGTGTCGTTGTGTCCGTTCCACCGGAGGAACACCCCCACACCCGGGCCGAGGGACTGGGGATCGTCGGCGTCGGCGGTGAAGGACTGCACGGTGAACGGGAAGGAGATCTCGTAGTCGGTCCACGAGGTGTCGCCCACCGCCACCAGGCGGTCGTAGCCGGCCACGGTCGGGGTCAGCAGGGTGCCCCCCGATATCTGCCACTTGCCGTCGATCACGTCCACGGCCTGGGTCAGGTCGCTGATCTGGGACCAGTCGATGCCGTAGGCGATGGGCCAGGTCTCGGTGTCGCTGTACTGGATCTGGACCGTGGTCTGGGTGACCTCGGAGGTGGTGTCGGTGGCGGTGATGACCACGGTGTTGGTTCCCACCTGCAGGTCACTGCGCAGGATGTCGATGTTGAAGTCGCCCGGGGTGTCCAGACGGCGCTGGTCGGGTCCCACGCTGAGGGTCTTGGCGGCCCCCCCGTTGAGGGTGTAGGTGAGGGTCTGCAGGTTGTCCTGGGGGTCGCTCACGTTGCCCACGATGTTGACCCATCTCTGGGTGGTTCCCGGGGAGCCGAAGGTCTGCTGGGGGCCGTAGAAGACCTCGATCACCGGGGCGGTGGCCGAGCCGCTGGTCTTGAAGGGGACGTCCTTGGTGTCGACCCTACCGGCGGTGTCGGTGACACTCAGTCTGAGAGTGAGATTGGTGTCGGCGGGGAGCCCGGTGATGATCCCGCTGTGGAAGGCGACGGGAATGGTCGAGGTGACGACCGATCCGTGGGACAGGACCTGGGCGGTTCCGGTGGCGGGCTCCGACACGTCGAAGTTGAAGGTCACGGCGGTGTTGGAGACGGTGGTGGTCTCGTTGGCGATCACCGGATCGGTGACGTCGCTCTCGGTCTGGGAGGGCAGGGAGTTGGGGGCCACGAAGGGACCGAAGTAGTCGACCAGGGCCGAGTAGGCGGGTACGGCCTCACCGGCGGCGGGACGGGCGTTGCCGCCGAACACCCCGATGTCGGTGACGGTCATGGCCTTGGTCAGGGAACCGCAACTGGAGTAGGTGCCGTTGAGGCCGGTCTCGGAGGTGAACAGCTCGAACGTGTTCCCCGTGCGGACCACCCTCAGGAACAGGGCCGAGTCGTCGCTGACGGGGTTGTTGAAGATCTGCTGGTCGGCGGCCAGGGGCTCGGCCCCGAAGCACCTCATGGTGGTGCCGTCGTGGTAGGCGTTGAACCTCAGGAAGTTGGCCGAGGCGTCGGCCACGATGATGCCCTGGAGCTGGAACCTCTGCGAGGGGCGGGTGTCGAAGGCGGCCACTATGTCGAAGTCGCCGTTGTCGGTGACCGACTGGGACAGGGTGGGGGCGTGGTTACCGTTGACCCACGGCTCGTACTCGCCCCCGCCGCCGGGGGCGTTGAGGGCCGCGGCGGTGCCGGTGTAGGAGAACGAACTGCCCCCCAGGGGGCTGGGCACCTCGGTGAACGTCCCCGAGTTGGACGTGGTGGAGAACGTGTCCCCGGTGAAGGCGGTGGCGGCCCCCGCCGGTGAGGCCGGCAGCACCATCAGGGCGGCCAGGACCACCAGGGCCGCGAATATCGACAGCGGACGGCGAGAGGTCCGGGACTGGGGGCGAGATCTGCTCACGGCGGGGAAACTCCTGAGGTCGAATGGCATCCGAGATGACCACGGACAGTGACCAAACTTAGGTCTTGGTCACTGAAAGTGTCAAGGCCGGGTACCACCTTGCCGATGTTGCCCGCCCGGCGGGGCCACCCTAGCGCCTGGTGAACCACCGCGGACAGCGCGCCCCGACTACTTTGCGCGATCGGACCGCAGAGTGCAGAGTCGCCCGATCAGGCCAGCGGGGCCTCAGTTGGCGAGATCCACGATCTCGCCCCCCGAGACCTGTCCGGCGATGGAGCCCAGGAAGACGGCGTCTCCGAAACCGAACACCCCACCATCTGCGGCCACCAGCCAGTAGCCGTTGCCGCTGGAGGTTGCGACCATGCCGACTATCGGGGAGTTCAGGGACTGTCCGGGGGCCAGCACCCCCGGTATCGAACCGTGGAAGGCGGCGTCACCGAACGTGAAGATCCCCCCGTCGGAGGCCACCAGCCAGTAACCCTCCCCCGTCGCCGTGGCCGCCATCCCCACCACCGGGGCCGCCAGTTGGGCGAAGGGGACGATGGCGGGCAGCGAACCCTGGAAGCGGGTATCGGTGCCGTAGGTGAAGATGCCGCCATCGCGGGCCACGAACCAGTACCCGTCCCCCACCGGGTTGGCGGCCATGGCCACCACCGGCTGGTCCAGCACGATGTCCCCCGTGGACCCCCGGAACGCGGCGTCGCCGAACGTGAAGATGCCCCCGTCGGAGCCCAGCAGGAAGTAGCCCTCACCGGAGGCGGTGGCCGCCATGTCCACTATCGGGAAGGCGGGAACCACCCCCAGCGAGGGCAGGTCACCGATCGCGGGGGCGTCACCGAAGGCGGTGACCGCTCCGTTCTGCTGAGCCAGCCAGTATCCCTTTCGGGTGCGGTCGGCCTCGATGGCGGCCAGGGGGGACGTGGCGGTCTGGGCGGTGATGTCGGCCAGGACCGGGACGTCACCGAAGGCGTAGACCTCGCCGTTGGAGTTGGCCACCCAGTACCCGCTGGGAATCGCCGACTCGTTGACGGTGACCGTGACCTGATCCCGGTCGGTCATCGAGCCGTCGTCGGCGGTCAGGGCCAGCACGTAGGTACCCGCCTCGGAGAACACCGCGGTGGTGCTCGGGGCCGAGGCGTCGGCGAAGCTCACCTCACCGGGCCCCGAGTCCACCGACCAGGTGGTGGTCAGAGGCCCGGGCCTTCCATCGTCGGTCGCCGAACCCGACAGATCGGCGGCCTGACCGAGGTCCACGGTCACCCCTGCCCCGGCGGAGACGGAGGGAGCCTGATTCACCAACAGGTCCAGACTCGTCACCGCGCTCGGGTCCTTGCCGGTCTCGTAGGCCACGGCCCTGACCGTGGAGTCCGAGGCCAGGGTGAAGGGCCCCGAATAGGTGGGGCTGAGCGGCGTCGGGGTCGATCCGTCGGTGGTGTAGTGGATGACGGCCCCGGCCGAGCCGGCGGTCATCGACACCTGCTGGTCGGAGTCGATGTAGGGGCCCGACGGACTCACCTGGGGGGCGGCGGCGGTCGTCGATCCGGCCGGGGTGACGATCAGGTCACCGAAGGTGGCGTCGACCTCGTGGGACACCAGGACCAGGGAGCCCGATTCGGGCTGGTCGTCGTCGGTCCCGGCGGTGTAGGTGGCCATCCAACCCGAGGGCTCGCTCCCCGATGCCGGCCACATCTTCACGGAGTACACGGAGTTCGGCCCCGTGGTGACCACCCGGGCCCGCAGCATGTACTCGGTTCCCACGTCCAGGGTGAACGAGGGGACGTTCTGGACCAGGGCGGCCCGGTGGTCGGTGATCTGCAGTCCCTCGGTTCCCCCGACCGGGCGCCGCCACCAGGCCAGGGCGCCCAGGGGTGTGGGGTCCACCCCGTCGGGAAGGAAGCCCTGGAGGGGCTGGCTGCCGGGGGTCACGGTGTCGTTGTGCCCATTCCAGCGGAGGATCACTCCTATCCCCGGACCATTCGACGGCGAGTCGTCGGCACCGGCCCCGATGGCGTTGACCGTGATGGGCACCAACACCTCGTAATCGGTCCAGGTGGTCTCACCGAACGCCAGCAGACGGTCGTAGCCGGTGTCGACATTCTGGACCTCGAGGCCGTCGGTGCTGAGGGACCAGTTGCCGTCCACCACCTGGGCGGCGGTTGTCAGGTCCGAGACCCCCGAC
>JALSTE010000005.1 GCA_026983855.1 Acidimicrobiia bacterium | reverse complement strand
AAGCTCAGCGCCGGCGACCTTGCGGGTGAGCCCCGCGGTCGGTCCGGGCCTCAGCTTCTCCTCGAGCTTGTCGGTGAGCGGACGTAGCAGGCGCTGGAAGGACTTGATGTTGGCGTCAACCCACTGAGACCGGTCGATGACCCGGGCCCGGGCCGGACCGGCCAGGGAAACCAAGCCGGTCTCCTCGGCCACCAGCTTCTCGGCCTTGGCCGTGAAGGACTCGAAGTCCGGAGCCAGGGAATCGTAGAGGTAGGACTGGGCCAGGGGATCGTTGCCGCCCACCCGGTGGGCGATACGGCGGGCCAGTTCCCAGTCGACGGCGCCGGTCATGAGGGTCTCCCGATCTGTGGGTGGTGACGGGGCTCGGCTCGAACGGATCCACCCGACCCCGGGTCGCCCATTATGGCCGGGTACCGGTGGAAGCGGTCAGCGCTTGGGGTACCGGGGGCCGAAGACCTTCGTCATGTAGATGACGATCACCGCGATCACAGCCACGATGACGGCCGGTACCAACAGAACGGCGATCCAGAAGTGCCACACCTGGGCTGCGAGGATGTTCATGGCACCCATCGTAAACGCACCGGACACAGATCACCGACCCCACGGCCGAACCAACACCTCCCGGGAACCGCGACCACCCCAACGGTCCGAACCCGCGCCACGGCCGAACCGCCGCCGCCCCGCGGCCGCGGTCACCCCGACCAACTGGCTCAGAGCCTCTTGCCCCGGGTTCGGGGAACCTCGAGGGGGGCGTGCAGGGCACACCATTCCGAGGAGTTGTAGCGGGAGAGATACGTCCCGCACCCGGGTTCCAGGCAGGTCCTGGTTCCCGCCACGGGTCTCCAGTCAAGATCAACATCAGCCATACCCCCGAAACCCCGTCCGGACCCGACGTGTTCCGGATCAATCGACGCGAACTACCCGACGGTACGGAATTCGTTACGACCC
Organism: Acidimicrobiia bacterium; assembly: GCA_026983855.1. GTDB lineage: Bacteria > Actinomycetota > Acidimicrobiia > Acidimicrobiales > Poriferisodalaceae > DRKF01. The sequence continues at coordinate 4,904 of JALSTE010000005.1, read as the reverse complement.
CGGAACCCTCGACTCCGGTCGACGGGACCAGCCCCTCTCGCCCGGTCGGGGAACACCGCCGGGTACCGGCCTCAGTGGCGGTTCAGTCGCCGTCCTCTGACGCAGCGGTACGACCCATCTCCTCGAGGGCCGCGGCGATCCTCTCCCGCAGTTCCCGGGGGACCGGTTCACGGCAACAGCGGGACACCAGGGCCCGAAGCTCCATCTCCAGACCGAAGGCGGCCACGCAGGGCGAGCAGTGCTCCAGATGCAGCTCGATCGACGCCCGGGTGCCCTCGTCCAGCTCGCCGTCGAGGAAGAGATAGATCTGGGCCAGGGACTCCTCACACGTCGGTTTCGACACGATCGGCACCTCCCTCGGGGATCGGTGGGAGCGCTGGGCCCGGATCGGAGGCGGTGTCGGGGCGGGGGTCAGGTTTCGACATCGACTACCTCCTCTGGCTTCGGCGAGGTGATACCCCTCTCAACTGCGTATTCATACAACGCCTTCTGAAGCGCTCTTCTTCCCCGATGTAGCCGACTCATCACGGTGCCTATGGGCACGTCGAGGATCTCGGCGATCTCCTTGTAGCTGAATCCCTCCACGTCGGCGAGCACCACGGCCATGCGAAAAGTGTCCGGGAGGGAGTCGAGGGCGTCACGAACCTGATCGTCGGTGATGGCATCGAGGACCTCATCCTCAGCCGATCGCCCCAACACCGACGACTCCGCCCCTCCCAGCCTCCGATAGAGGTAGAAGTCCTCGACGTCCTCCAGATCGGTCTCGTCGGGTCGGCGTTGCCGGGCCCGGTACCGGTTGATGTAGGAGTTGGTCAGGATCCGGTAGAGCCAGGCCTTGAGGTTGGTTCCCTCCTTGAAACCCCCGTACCCGCGGTAGGCCTTCAGGAAGGTCTCCTGCAGCAGATCCTCCGCATCGGCATCGTTGCGGGTCATCCGACGGGCCGCGGCGTAGAGGCTGGACATGTACGGAGAGGTGTCATCCGCGAAGGTCAACTGGTCGGCCACCCGGCCACCCTAGTGGGGACGGTGGGGAGCCCGGCCCGGCCAGCGCCATTACCGCCGGGGAACCGGGCGGCCCGCTCGAACGTCCAAGGGAGCGCCGGACGGATCCGGCCCAGGGTTCACCGGACGAGGCGGGTAACCATGTCAGACACCGATTCCGAACGCGGAGCATCCGATCCCGGAAGTCCGGGAGAGCCCGACCCGCTTCGAATCCGGCGGGGACGGGCCCGGGCCACGGAGGTCGCCGGGAGGCTCGAGTTCGACCGATCCGGGAGGGACCGGCGGTTCCTCCCACGGGGCGTTCGCTCCATGGTTCTCCTGGGGAGCATGTCGCTCTCCGACGATGGCGCCCCGGTGGGTCAGGACCCGACCACCGGCGGAACGGTCCTCCTGGGGTCCGGTCGTCCCGGCGAGGAGCGCCCCCGTCCGGGAAGGGCCACCCGGGCCCTGTGGCGGCGGCTCATGGCCCTGCCCCCGGTGGATCAGAACCACCCGCCCCCCGGACCTACGCCAAGCCCCGCCATTCCGGCCGACCTCCCCGAATCGGGGCCCAAACCGCCCGGGCCCTGATACCGTGGCCGGTCGTCAGCGGCCCGAGTAGCTCAGTGGCAGAGCGGCTCTCTCGTAAAGAGCAGGTCGTGGGTTCAATCCCCACCTCGGGCTCCATCCGGCCGGCCCCGGTCACCGGGCACCCCCACCGGAGCCGGTCACCGAACCCGGGAGCCCCAGTGCGATTCGTCAGCTTCACCCACGACGGCCGGGCCTCATGGGGTGTTCTCCAGGGTGACCAGAGCGGGGGCGAAATCACCGACCTCGCCGAACTGGCCCCGACCCTGCGGGCCTTCCTGGAGCAGGGGGGCCTCGACGACACGGCCCGGGACCGAATAGGTGCAATCACCGACTCCGGATCCCGCCCGATACTGCCCGTGGAATCGGTGGAACTCCGCTCCCCCATCCCCGACCCGTGGACGGTCAGGGACGCCTACGCCTTCCGCCAGCACGTCGAGGCCGGTAACCGGGCCCGTGGTGTCGAGGTACCCCCGGTGTTCGACGAGATCCCGGTCTTCTACCTCACCAATCCCCGGAGCATCACCGGGCCCGGTCCCGTTCCGGTGAGGGAGAAGCACCTCGACATGTTGGACTTCGAGCTCGAGATCGCGGCGGTGATCGGCCGCGAGTGCCGCGACGTCACCGCCGCGGAGGCCGATGGCTACATCCTCGGATACACGATCATGAACGACTGGTCGGCCCGGGCCCTGCAGCGACAGGAGATGCAGATGGCCCTGGGTCCGATGAAGGGCAAGGACTTCGCCACCTCCCTGGGACCGTGGATCGCCACCCGTGATGAGCTGACCTCCAGGCGAATCGAATCCCCCGAGGGCGAGCGCTACGACCTGGCCATGACCGCCACCGTGAACGGTGTTCCCACCTCGGAGGGAAACTTCGCCGACATCACCTGGACCTTCGCCCAGATCCTCGAACGAGCCTCCTACGGATGCACCCTCGGTGCCGGGGACGTGATCGGATCGGGCACCGTCGGTACCGGTTGCTATCTGGAATTGAACCTCACGGGAGTGACCAGCCGTTGGTTGGAACCCGGCGACGAGGTGGTACTCGAGGTCGAGGGGCTCGGCCGCCTGGCCAACACCGTCGTCCTCAGCTGACGCCGGCACCTCCCACCGGTCAGGATCAGGAACGGCCCGGGTCGGCGATCGTCATCGACTTCCCCCCACCCGTCGGGGGGCGGCCGCCGGTCCCCCGCCCCACCATCCCGGTTCGCCGGGATGAGGCTCAGCGTGGGGACCACCGGGGACACGCATCGTCGATTCAGTGGCCACCCAGGGCCTCATCCAACCGGAGCAGGAGGGCCGAGAGGAGAAGCCTCTCGTTGGGATTGGCCGAGAGGTTGCGGACGGCTTCGGCGAGGAGTTCCAGGGCCGTGACCGCGGGTCCCGGAGAGAGCCGCCCGGCGGACAACTCGTCGCGGATGTGTGAACCGAGGGCCGCCATTCCGCCACGGAACTCATCGACACGAACCCGGCGGAGTTCTCGTTTCTGGCGATCGACCAGGGATCTCCGACCCGATCCCCGCTCACCGAAGTGGCTGACCCTCTCCTCCAGATCGGCCAGTTCGGTGCCGTGACGGGCCTCGAGCACCGTGGCCGCCTCATCGGCCAGCCCGATCAGCGTGTCCACCAGTTCACTCACCCGGGCGCCGGTGCCGTTGAGCGAGTCGGTGACCCCGATCCAGGTGCGGCGCCGGGTCACCAGGCCGGGGTCCCCCACCAGGAGCCGGGCCCGGGACAGGTCACCGCCGGACGCCTCGGCCGCCACCCTCGCCGTCTCAGCGTCCACCCCGGCGGCCACCAGGTCAGCCTCGATCTCCGCCACCGGTACCGCATGAAAGTCGATCCGCACACAACGTGAGGCGATGGTCACCAGTTCGGGGGGAACGTCCTCGGCCAGGATCACGAACACCGTCGACGGTGGTGGTTCCTCCACCGCCTTGAGCACGATCGCCGCCTGGCCGCCGACCAGGTGGAAGTCCACGAGCAACAGGACCTTCACGTCGGCCTCAACCGGGGAGGTGGCCGCCACCCGCACCACCTCCCGGGCCTGCTCGGCGGTGATCGTGGCTCCCGCCCTCTCCACCACGACCAGATCGGGGTGGGTCTCGGCCCGGGCCAGCCTCAAGTGGCGCTCGGCCGCCCCGGGTCCGGTGTCACCAACACCGCGGGCGAACAGAGCCCCGGCGAAATCCCGGGCGGCGCGGCGCTTGCCCGAGCCCGGTGGCCCCACGAACAGGTAGGCCGGAACCGGGGATTCGAGGGCCAGTGTCAGGCGGGCCACCGCCTCGGTCTGGCCGACGACGTCGCTGAACAGTTCGCCCGTGGCCCGAGCGGGGCGGGCCCCCCGATCCGGTGCCGAGGGGGGCGAGTCAGTCGACACGGGGATCTCCCCCCGCGACGGGGACCTCCCCCACGGGTGACAGGTCCAGGCCGAGCCTCTGGCCCAGGACCGATCGGATCCGGTTCTGGACCTCGGCCACGGTGCCCCCGGCGTCAATCTTCACCCAGCGCCCGGGATCTTCGCGGGCCAGCTCCAGGTAGCCCTCGACCACCGCCCGGTGGAAGGCTCCCGCCTCCGATTCCAGGCGGTCGCGCTCCCTACCCAGCCGGGCCGTGGCCACCTCCAGGGGTATGTACAGGAACACCACCAGATCGGGGATCGTGCCCCCCAGGGCCCACAGATTCAGCCGTCGTAGTTCCCCGATGTCGAAACCCCGGCCATGACCCTGGTAGGCCAGACTGGACAGGAAGCTGCGATCGGACACCACGTTGCGCCCGTTCCGGAGAGCCGGCCCGACGACCGTTTCGATCAGGTGGGCCCGGTCGGCGGCGAACAGCAGGGCCTCCGCCCGGGGGGAGACCTCCTCCCCGTCGAGTAGGAGGCTCCGGATTCCGGTTCCCAGTCCGGTGCCCCCGGGTTCGCGGACCCTCACCGCATCGAGGGCCTCCGCCAGCAGATCGGCCTGGGTGGACTTGCCCGAGGCCTCCCATCCCTCCAGGGCCACATAGACGGGTCCGGTGGTCATCGGAGGGCTTTCCTCGAAACGGGTCGATTCACGACATCGGGCCCCGATTGGCCACGGGTGGGCGCACCCGGACGTGGAGGGGCGGAATCGGACATGGCGGACAGGCTAACGGTCCCGCCCCCGCGGCCGGGCTGCCCCCCACCCACACGTGCCCAACATGGATGCGCACGCGCAGAAGCCCCACCCCCGGGGCCGGGCTGCGCCCTCCCGGCGCGGCTCAACCGGCGACGTTCCCGACACTCCACCCCCGGGGGCCCCGCCACTGCGGTCCGACCCCATTGGCCGCCTACTCCCCGGCCGGGGCCTT
>JALSTE010000004.1 GCA_026983855.1 Acidimicrobiia bacterium | reverse complement strand
TCGGGGTCCGTTTCCGATCCGCTGACGTGCCATCCCCGCTCCCTGAGGGCCATGGCCAGGCTGCAGCCGATCAGACCCAGGCCCACCACGTTGGCCCTGCGGGGTGCGCTCACCGGTCGTCTCCCTCGTTCGGGGTCAGCAGATCAGGCCTCAGGGAGCGGGCCCCATGGAGGTAGACGTGCACCACGTCCTCCTTGGACCGGGGGGAGTGGACGTGCATCATGACCCGGACACAGAGCCCCAACGAGCCCTCGATCTCCATCTCACGGGCGCACATGACCGGGGTGTCGTCGAGACCCAGGGTCCGGGCCGCGGTGGCGGGAAATCCCGATCCGATGTCGGACGTGGCGGTGAACAGGATGCTGATCAGGTCACCGGGGACCAACCGGTTGGCCGTCATCATCTTCGACACCAGTGTCGGAACCCGCTCGTTGAGCTGCTCGATGGTGTCCTCGTCGAGGGTGGTCGCCCCCCTTATGGCCCTGACCCTGGTCACGGGACGGCATCGTATCCAACGTCGGGGCCGGTTCCCGCAGCCGGTTCCCCCGGCCTCCCCGCCTCCGCCCGGGAGGGGGAGGCGGTGGCCGCGTACAGGTCGGCCACCTCCGAGGATGAGAGATCCCGCCACTGCCCCGGAGCCAGACGGGGATCCACCAGAGGCCCGATACGCGTCCTCACCAACCGGACCACGGGATGACCCACGGCGGCGCACATCCTGCGGACCTGCCTGTTGCGTCCCTCGTGGATGACCAGCCGTACCAGGCCCGCCCCCGGTGAGGAGGCCCGGGCCGGGGCCGTCATGCCATCCTCGAGTTCAACCCCCTGGCGCAGCCTCCTCAGGGCGGCCGGACGGGGATTGCCCTCGACCTGGGCCAGGTACTCCTTGTCGACCCCGAAGGAGGGGTGGGTCAGGCGGTGCACGAGCTCACCGTCGTTGGTGAGCAGCAACAGACCCTCGGTGTCCATGTCGAGACGCCCGGCGGGAACGACCCGGGGTTCGGTGGGCACCAGGTCGACGACCTTCGGACGCCCCCCGGGGTCGGCGGCGGTGGTGACCACCCCCGCCGGCTTGTTGAGAAGTCGGTAGACGAGGCCCGGCGCCACCGGCACCGGCACACCGTCGACGGTGATCCGGACCCCGGACACGTCCACCCTCTGACCCAACCGCGCCGGTTCGCCGTCCACGAGAACGCGGCCCTGACGGATCATGTCCTCCACCGCCCGACGGCTGGCCACCCCCGCCCGGGCCAGGACCTTCTGGAGTCTCTCCCCCTCCCCGACCGGCCCGCTCAGGAGGAACCGCTCCCCGTGTCGGTACCCACATCCCCCGGCGGGATCGGCGGAGGCGAGGCCCGGGAGGCCTCAACCGCCTCCGGATCGATACCCCGGGAAGTGGCCTCCCTCATGGCCGACTGCTCCTCTGGCGTGCGCAGGCCCCGCTCGAGGGCCTCCATGGTGGCCGCTCCCGGTACGAACTCACCCAGTGGGGGCAGGTCCTCGAGCCCCCCGAGACCCAGACGTTCGAGGAAGGTCTCCGTCGTTCCCAGGAGTACCGCCTGACCGGGTCCCGAATCGCGCCCCACCTCCGTCACGTAGCCCCGCTGGATCAGGCTGCGGATCACGCCGTCGGCGTTGACCCCCCGGATGGCCGCCACCTGAGCCCGGGAGACCGGCTGCTTGTAGGCGATGATCGACAGGGTCTCCAGGGCCGCGGCCGACAGACGCGAGGACTGGCCCTCCAGCACGAAACGCTCCACGTAGGGGGCCTGTTCGGGCCGGGTCTCGAATCGGTAGCCCCCCGCCACCCGGGCCACGGTGAACCCACGACCGGCGGCCTCGAGTTCGGCGGCCAGGGCCTCGCACATGGCCACCACTCCATCCACGGACACCTCGAGGAGCTGGGCCAGCAGTCCGGTGTCCACCGGCCGGTCGGCGACCAGGAGAACCGCCTCCAGAGCCGCCCGGGCCTCGCGACCCGGCTCCGAGTCTCGGTCAGTGTCGTTCATCAGAATCTCCCTACCGGTGGGGACCCGGTCTCAACCCTCGTAGGTGTCGATGGTGACCATCACCGGAGCGTCGTCGGTCTCCCCGACCCAGTCGATGGTCAGTTCCCCGAAGTTCGCCGATTGGTCGAGTTCGACCAGCCCGGACTTGTACAGCTCGAGGATGGCCAGGAATCTCACCACCACCTCGAGACGTTCGACGAGTGACTCGGTGAGGGCCCGGAAGGTGGTCCGACCCATGGCCGGGAGTTCCTCGGTCAACTCCACCACGGCGTCGACCACCGAGGCCCGAACCGGGGCGACGTGATCCACATCGACCCTCGGCACCGGACGCGGGGTCACCGCGGCGATGAAGGCCGCACGGAGGTCCTCGGTGGTGACCCCGGCCAGCAGATCGGGGGCCAGGTCCACGAACCGCTCGTCGGGTCCGCAGCGGCGGGCGTACCGCCGGGCGCCGTCGTCCATGGCCGCCACCAGGTGGGCGGCGGCGTTCTTGAAGGTCTTGCACTCCACCAGGCGGGCCAGGAGGATGTCGCGCTGCTCCCAGAGGGCAAGCTCCTCGTCGAGGTCGAACGACTCCTCCACCGGCAGCAACCGGCGGGTCTTCAACTCGACGAGGGTGGCGGCTATCAGCAGGAACTCCGTCGCCGTCTCCAGATCCAGACCGGTGGGACCGGCGTCGGGACCACGTGAGGACTCCGGGACCCTCAGCAGGCGGTCCAACTCGGCCAGGTAGGCGTCGATGATCGATGTCAGGGACACCTCGTAGATGTCCACCTGCTCGCGCAGGATCAGGTGGAGCAGGAGATCCAGGGGGCCCTCGTACACCGGGGTGTGCACGTCGATCGACATGACGACAGGGTACCGCGTCGAATCACACCGTTGTCATTGGTCCCGGTGTGACGCCGGGTGGCTGTTGGGCGGGCTCTGGCCGGCCCGGTATGGTCTTCGGCCATGACTCGCGTGTTCTCGGGCATTCAGCCCACCGGAGAGGTCCATCTGGGTAACTACCTGGGGGCACTCCGTCACTGGGCCGAGGCCCAGCACGAGAACGAGAGCATCTACTGCGTGGTCGATCTCCACGCCGTCACCGTCCGGCAGGACCCCGACGAGCTGAGGGCCAAGACCCTGGCCACCATGGCCACCCTCCTGGCCGTGGGGCTGGACCCCGACTCGTGCACCCTGTTCGTCCAGAGCCACGTCCACGAGCATCCCGAACTGGCGTGGCTGCTCGAGTGCACGGTCTCGTTCGGGGAACTGCGCCGCATGACCCAGTTCAAGGACAAGTCGTCCCGGGGTGGGTCCGACGGGGTCGAGGGTGTGTCCGCCGGTCTGTTCACCTACCCCGCCCTCATGGCGGCCGACATCCTGCTCTACGACACCGACCTGGTTCCCGTCGGGGACGATCAGCGTCAGCATCTGGAGCTCACACGCGACGTGGCCGAGCGCTTCAATCACCGTTACGGGGACACGTTCGTGATCCCCGAGGCGGCCATACCCCGGGTCGGGGCCCGGGTGATGGATCTGCAACGACCCACGGACAAGATGTCCAAGTCGACGGACTCCGACGCCGGGGTGGTGATGCTCACCGACGACCCCGCCACCATCACCAGGAAGTTCCGCCGGGCCGTCACCGACAGCGAGCCCGAGGTCCGCTACGACCCCGAGAACAAACCCGGGGTATCGAACCTGCTGGCCATCCTGGCCGCCTCCACGTCGGGGGATCCCGCCACCCTCGCCGGCGAGTTCGAGGGCTACGGGGCCCTCAAGGCCGCCACCGCCGAGGCCGTGGTGGCGGTCCTCGAACCCGTGCAACGGCGCCGGGCCGAACTGCTCGAAGAGGAGGGCTACCTCCTCGACGTCATGTCCAAGGGAGCGGCCAAGGCCTCGGAGATCGCGGCCGACGTCCTCCGGCGGGCCCACGACGCCATGGGCTTCGTCGTCGTCCACTGAACCAGCCCGGACCCGTGCCGATCACGCCGTGCGACGAACGGCCGGGTCCCGTTCAGACCAGGCCCGACGCCGCCCAGAGCTGAACCGCCGCCGCCAGCACCACGCACACGTGCCAGATCTCGTGGTACCCGAAACGCCTGGGCGAGGGATTCGGCCGACGGAACAGCAGCACCAGGCCTCCCGCGGTGTAGATCAACCCGCCCAGGGCGTAGAGACCGAGGCGCTCCCAACCCAGTGACCGCCACAGGGGGACGATCACCAGCACCGCGGCCCACCCCATGACGCTGTACAGCCAGCTGACCATGCTGCCGTCGATGGAGAGTCGGGTGAGCTTGAGGACCGCGCCGACGAGCGCCGCCCCCCACATGGCCACCAGGAACGGGATTCCGACCGCTGGTGACAGGGCCAGGAGGCAGACCGGGGTGTAGGTGGCCGCGATCAACACGAAGATCATCGAGTGATCCAACTTGCGGGCCCACAACACGGCGGCCTCGGTGTGAACGTGACGGTGGTAGACGGCACTGGCCGTCAGCAGGGCCACCAGGCCCAGGGCCTGTACACCCAGGGCCACCCGGGCCAGGATTCCTGATCCGGTCGCCACCAACACCCCGCCGAGGACGGCCGCGGGGATGATCGACCACTCGTGCACCAGACCTCTCCAGGCCGGCCGTTCCTCCCGACGGTAGGCGACCTCCGCCAGATCGGCCTCAGCCACGGGTGGCCCCCCGATCGGCCCAGGCCAGGACCTCACCGAGGGCCCGATCCACGGACCACTCCTCCGGTCGGCGATGGTGCTCGCGGGCCCAGGCGGCGACCCGGGGGTCGCTTCCGGCCTCATCCAACATCGACGCTCCGAGATCCGTGTAGGTCAGGTGTCTACCGATCCGGCCGAAGGTACCCTCCCGGCGGGCCCACGCGACCGCGGTCCGGGTCGGCACCACCCGGTCGAGCACGGCCGTGATCACCCGGGCCCAGGTGGGTAGATCGGAACCGCACTTCCCGACGTCGTGGAGCAGGGCCGCGGTCATCACCCAGGAGGGGATGACCGTTCCCGACTCCTCGGACCACCGGGCGACCCGCCGGGCCACCGCCACGGAGTGGGCCCGGTCCACGGGATCCATGGATTCCCACAGACGAAGCTCCGAGGGGGACAACCGGCCCCGGGCCCAGCGGTCGTCATCCGGTTCCACCCCCCGGGTCCGCATACTCCAGAGGAACCGCCGGGCCAGGTGACCTATGCCCGACCCCGTGCCCGACCCGCCACCGGGAACGTCCACTCGGCTCATTGCTGGGCTCGCCACACCTCGACCGACCACTGAAACATCTGGTCCAGCACCGGGCGGGCCATGAACAGCGCCACCAGCGCCACGGGCAGGGCGTAGCGACGCAGACGGTACCAACCCGCCCTCATCGAAGACGGCAGGAGGAACTCGATCACCGCCGAACCGTCCAGGGGAGGGAGGGGAATCAGGTTGAACAGGCCCAGAATCACGTTCACCACCGTGACCAGGGCCAGCACCGTCCACCACGCCCCGGAGTCACCCGGGCGCAGCAGCCGGAAGACGACCACGGCCACGAAGGCCAGGCCGAAGTTCGTGAGCGGCCCGGCCAGGGCCACCAGGAGGGAGTCCCGCCGGGGGTTGCGGAGGCGAGCCACCGACACCGGCACCGGCTTGGCGAACCCGATCACGAACGAGGTGGTCAGGGCCAGCACCAGGGGTAGCAGCACCGTCCCCACCGGGTCCACGTGCCGGAGCGGGTTCAGCGTCAGGCGTCCGGCCTGGCGGGCCGTGGGATCCCCCAGCCGGTCGGCCACCAGACCGTGTGCGATCTCATGGAGGACCACCGAGGGAATCAGCACCGCCACGAGGGTGATCTTCACCGCCAGGTCACTCTCCC
>JALSTE010000003.1 GCA_026983855.1 Acidimicrobiia bacterium | reverse complement strand
CGGTTACGGAATCCTCCGAATCCAACGCATGGGCCTGCCGGTGCTGGAGACCATCCACCACCCGATCACCGTGGACCGCAGGTTGGAGACCGCCCACGCCCCCACCCCCTGGAAGAGGTTCACCAAGAACCGGTTCTACGGTTTCACCTCCATGCAGACCCGCGTCGCCCAGCGCCTACCGCGGGTGGTGACCGTCTCCACCAACTCCTATGAGGACATAGTCGCCGATCACAGGGTGAAACCCGAGAACCTCCACATAGTCCACGTCGGGGTCGACCCCGCCCAGTTCGAACCCATCGACTCGGTCCGCCCGGTCCCGGGTCGGTTGATGACGACCGCCTCAGCCGACGTGGCCATGAAGGGTCTGGCGTTCCTCCTCGAGGCCCTGGCCAAGCTCCGGGTCGAGAGACCCGAGACCCACCTGGTGGTCATCGGGAGGCCGAAGCACGACAGTCGGGCGACGCGGACCATCGCCGAGCTGGGTCTGGAGGGCTGCGTCGAGTTCGTGTCGGGAGTCTCCGATCGCCGGATCGTCGAGCTCTACAACGAGGCCCAGCTGGCCATAGTGCCCTCCCTGTACGAGGGATTCTCCCTTCCGGCCATAGAGGCCATGTCGTGTGGGGTGCCGCTGGTCGCCACCACCGGGGGTGCCCTGCCCGAGGTGGTGGGCGCCGACGGGGTGACCGCCCTGCACGTACCCCCTGGCGACAGCGAGGCCCTGGCCGCCCGTATCGCCGGGGCCCTCGACCGGCCCGATCTGAGGGCCACGGTGGGTGCCGCCGGTCGCCGCCGGGTCCAGGACAACTACTCCTGGCGGATCACCGCCGAACGCACGGTCGAGCAGTACCGGGCCCTGCTCGAACAGACCGGACGGACACCGTCATGAACGGCCGACCGCTACGTCCCGACCCCACTCCCGAACGCCCCCACGGTCGGCGGTACCACCACATGGGGTCGGCGAAGATCACCGGAGGGTCGAGACCGTGCTGACCGTCGACTTCGACCGTCTGGGGCTCAGACGGGGGGACCTGGTCCTGGACATGGGGTGCGGAGCCGGTCGTCACGCCTTTGAGTGTCTGCGCCGGGGCGCCCGCACCGTGGCCCTCGACTACAGCCATCCCGAGTTGATCGACGTGGCCGGCACCTTCGGGGCCATGGTCGACGCCGGTGAGGTACCCGGCGAACCCCACGGTGGACCCGTTCGCGGGGATGCGCTCCGCCTGCCGTTCCCCGATTCCACATTCGACCGGATCATCGTCTCCGAGGTGCTCGAGCACATTCCCGACGACCGGGGCGCCATATCGGAGTTGGTCAGGGTCCTCCGTCCCGGGGGGACCATGGCGGCGACCGTCCCCTCCTGGTTTCCCGAGCAGGTCTGCTGGAGGCTCTCCGACGCCTACCACGCCCCCATCGCCGAGGGGGGTCACGTCCGCATCTACCGCAGGCGTGAGCTGACGGCCCGACTCGAGGCCGCCGGTCTGATCACCCGGGGCAGCCACCACGCCCACGCCCTCCATTCTCCCTACTGGTGGCTGAAGTGCGCCGTGGGACCCACCAACGACGACCACCGGCTGGTGAAGGCCTATCGGCGCTTTCTGGAGTGGGACATCATCGAGGCCCCCCGGACGACCAGATGGGCCGATCGGCTGCTGAACCCGGTCCTGGGTAAGAGCATCGTGATCTACACCGAGCTCCCCCACTCCCCGGCGGGGGACGGGGAGGATACCCACTCCCCTGGCGTGGCCGTCCGGGGTGGCAGTCGGGGGGAGAACAGTGCCGCCTGAGTCCACCGGAGTTCTCGCCGCCGCCGACATAGGCGCCACCGCGGCGTCGATAGTCGAACAGCAGCAGCCCGACGGGATGATCCTCTGGTTCCCCGGGGGCCACGCCGACGTCTGGAACCACGTGGAGGCCGCCATGGCCCTCGACGTGGCCGGGCTGACCGCCGAGGCCGAGGCCGCCTACCAGTGGTTGGTCGACTCCCAGCACCGGGATGGCTGGTGGCACCACTACTACGTGAGCGGGGGGATAGAGGATCCCAAGATCGACACCAACGTCTGCGCCTACGTGGCCACGGGGGTCTGGCACCACTGGCTGATGACGTCTGATCACGCCTTCCTGGACACCATGTGGCCGGTGGTGCGTCGGGCCATCGACTTCGTTCTTTCCATGCAGACCGCCCGGGGGGAGATCATCTGGGCCCGCCACGCCGACGGAACCCCATGGTCCTACGCCCTCCTGACCGGATCGTCCTCGATATACCACTCCCTGCTGTGCGCCCTCCGTTTGGCGGGGGAGATGGGTGAGGACCGCCCCGACTGGGAGCTGTCGGCGGTGAGGCTGGGGTCGGTCATCGCCAACCACCCCGACGCGTTCGAACCCAAGCAGCGGTGGGCGATGGACTGGTACTACCCCGTGCTGTCCGGGGCCGTCGGCGGCCGGGAGGCCACTCGCAGACTCGAGTCCGGCTGGGAGACGTTCGCCCTTCCCGGACGCGGAATCCGCTGTGTCAGCGACCAGCCGTGGGTTACCGCAGCGGAGACCTGCGAGTGCGCCATGGCCTACCTGGTCGCCGGGGACAGGACCACGGCCGTCGGTCTCTTCGACTCGATCCAGGTGCTCCGGGACCGGGACGGCGCCTACTTCACCGGCATCGTGTACCCCGAGGGGGTGAACTTTCCCGACGGGGAGCGAAGCACCTACACCAGTGCGGCGGTCATTCTCGCCGCCGACGCCCTGGACTCACGCACCCCCGCCTCGGGCCTCCTCCTGGGTGAGGGTCTGGCGCGGTTCGACCACCTGGACCCCCGGGGCTGACCCAACACCCCGGAAGCGTGAACAACACTCAGGCTTCGACCACCCGGACCCCTCCCGGGGCTGACCCCGACGGAATCAGCCCCTGGCCGATCGGGTGAGGATCCGGAGCGATCCCTCGGCCGCCGTCTCCTCGAACATCCCCGAATCGAGGGCCCGCAGGTATATCTCGTGGGGTGGTCGGCCGCCGTCGGCGGGATCGGGGAATACGTCGTGGATGGCCAGCACCCCCCCGGCCAGCACCCTGGGCGCCCAGGTCTCGTAGTCACGGTGGGCGGGTTCGGCCCCGTGACCACCGTCTATGAAAACCATCCCGACTCCCGCCCCCCAGAAACGACCGACGGTGACCGTGTCCCCCAGGATCCCGATGACAACGTCCCCGAGCCCGGCCCGATCCACTAGTCCACGGAACTCCGGAAGCGAGTCCATGAGGCCGGTGGCGGAGTCGACCAACGACTCGTCATGATGGTCCCAGCCGGCCTGCATCTCCTCCGAACCCCGGTGATGGTCGATGGTGAACACCACCGACCCGGTCTCCCGTGCCGCGGCACCCAGGTACACGGCCGACTTTCCGCAGTAGGTTCCCAGCTCCACGATCGGACCGACACGGGAGCCCACGAGGGCCGAGCGGTACAGGGCGAGGCCCTCCGCCGGGGGCATGAATCCCCTGGCCTCCTCGGCGAGGAGTCGTAGTCTCCGGTCCAAGGCGGGTTCAGCCCCTCACCCGGACCGTCACCGGGGTGACCCCCCGGTCCCCGGAGGTGAAGAGGATCCGGTCCATCATGAGGAACTTCCCCACCCACAGCACCCCGAAGGCGGTCAGATTGGCCGCCGACACCGCCACCGTGGTTCCCCATCGGTCATCGGCGACACCCACGAATACCGTCGACACCACCAGGCCCATGAGGGTGTACACCCAGAAGGGGGTCACCTCGCGGCTCCAGGAGTGGCTACCCGTCACCCCCCAGACCCAGCGACGGTTGAGGAGATAGGCGGGAAGGGCCGCCACCGACACCGCCACCAGATTGGCCCCCACACCCGTCCAACCCAGACCACCCTTGAGGAAGAGCAGGAGGGACTGGGTGACCACCACCGACACCACGGAGACCCCGGCGTAACGGAGGAGCTTCTCCCGGGTCACGCGGGTGCGGTGCCACAGAGAGTGGGGTTCGGGGCCGGTGTTCACGGTTGGGCAGTGTAGGGCTCCCCCGTCCCGATGGGTCCCCGTCACCCGATCGGGGAACCCGCCGGGTCGTGGACTCCACCCGGGGACGGGCCTGTGGGACCATGGGCCGATGACTGCCCTCGAGGACCTGATCGAGATCCTGGTGCTGGAACCCATCGAGGTGAACATGTTCCGGGGTCGCAGCCCCGACGACGACCGCCAGCGGGTGTTCGGCGGTCAGGTGGCCGGACAGGCCCTCATGGCCGCGGTCAGGACCGTTGACGACGACCGTAGGGTGCATTCCCTCCACTCCTACTTTCTCCGCCCCGGGGATCCCACCACCCCGATTCTCTACGAGGTCGACCGCATCCGCGACGGTCGCAGTTTCACGACCCGCCGGGTGGTGGCCATCCAGCACGGCCGGGCCATCTTCAACCTGCAGGCCTCGTTCCAGGTGCACGAGGAGGGACTGGAGTACCAGATCCCCATGCCCGACGTCCCTCCCCCCGAGGAGCTTCCGAACTTCGAGGAACGGATGGCCCCCTACCGGGAGCAGCTCGGGGCCTGGTACACCCGACCCCGGCCCATCGACATGAGGTACGTCGACCACGCCCCCATCGAGAGGGCCCGGGCGGCACCGGATGATCGGCAGCGGGTCTGGCTCAAGGCCGACGGTCCGCTACCCGCCGACTTCCACCTCCATGCCTGTGTGGCCGCCTACGCATCGGACATGACCCTGCTCGACACCACCCTGTTGCCCCACGGCGTGAGCTGGCACGACGAGGCCCTGATGATGGCCAGCCTGGATCACAACATGTGGTTCCACCGTCCGTTCCGGGCCGATGAGTGGCTGCTCTTCGATCAGGAGACCCCCTCGAGTTGCTGCGCCCGCGGTCTCGCCAACGGTCAGATGTTCACCTCCGACGGAACCCTGGTCATCTCGGTGAGCCAGGAGGGCCTGATTCGCCCCCTGAGACCGCGGGACGGCTGAGGTGACGCCCGGCATCGGGCCATCGACGGACCCGAGCCCCGTACCCACGGTGACCAGGATGGTCATCCTGGTGGTGGCCCTCCTGGCCCTCACCGCCTGCTCCGCCGACCGCCCGAGGGCAACCGAGGCCCCGACGTCCTCGACCACCTCCGCCATCGAACCCGCTGACACCGATGCGTCCGAGGTTCCATCCGCCCCGGAGGCCACCACCGACACGGGGTCGACCATTGTTCCGGTGACACCGGGCCCGGCTCCACTGGATTCGGTCCGTATCGGGTTCACCATCATCGCCCGGGTTCCCCAACCCCTGGATCTCGTCGCCGGGCCCGACTCCGCCCTGTACGTCGCCTCCAAGACCGGGGTGGTCTTCAGAATCGGGCCTGGGGGCCCACCCGAGGAGTGGTTGAACATAGGGGACCGGGTCTCCACCGAGGGCGAGCGGGGACTACTCGGTGTCGCATTCGGACCCCGGGGGCGCTTCTACGCCTCGTTCACCGATCTCGAGGGCAATTCACGGGTCTCCTCGTGGAGTGTCGAAGATGGCCGGGTGGATCCCGGCTCCGAGGCCGAGGTGATCAGCGTCACCCAGCCCTTCGCCAATCACAACGGGGGCCACATCGAGTTCGGGCCCGACGCCATGCTCTACCTCGGCCTGGGCGACGGTGGTTCGGGGTACGACCCCCTGGGCAGTGGCCAGGACACCACCACCCTGCTGGGCTCCATCGTCAGGATCGACCCCACCCCGGTCACCGGCGGCTATCGGATTCCGCCGGACAACCCGTTCACCGACCACCCCGAGATCGTCGCCCCCGAGATCTGGGTGTTCGGGGTGAGGAACCCGTGGCGCTTCTCCTTCGACTCCGAGACCGGGGACCTCTGGATAGGTGATGTCGGTCAGGATCACATCGAGGAGATAGAC
>JALSTE010000002.1 GCA_026983855.1 Acidimicrobiia bacterium | reverse complement strand
AATCGTGGAGATCGCGCGGGCCGAGGACTCCCTCGACACCGTGGCCGACGAGATCTACCAGCTCGCCCGGGCCATGGACCGCAGCGACGAGCTGCGTCTCACCCTGGCCGACCGCAGCCTGCCCGCCGTCCGACGCCTGGTGGTGGTGGACGATCTGCTCGAGCACCGGGCCCTACCCCTGACCACGAACATCGTGGCCATGCTGGTGGGGGCCGGACGGGGGGGCGACATCCCCGCCATCGCCGACCGGGTCGTGGCCCTGGCGGCCGAGTCCCGGGGCAAGGCCGTGGCTGAGGTGCGCTCGGCCGTACCACTGTCCGCCGATCAGCTCACCCGCCTCGAACAGGCCCTGAGCACCAAGGTCGGTCGTCAGGTCGAGGTCAAGGTCATCGTCGATCCCGAGATACTCGGCGGTCTGGTGGCCCAGATCGACGACATGGTCATCGACGGATCCATCCGTACCCGAATCGAGAAGCTGAAGGAGCAGGTGTGACGCCCGCTTCCCGGCCCACCGGCCCTCTCCCGGAGGAGACCCCACAGCATCATGGCTGACCTCACTTTCGACACCGCCTCGATCACCGAGGCCATCAAGCACAGCATCGAGGGCTACACCGCCGGCATCGAGTCCGGCACCGTGGGCCGCGTTCTCGAGGTGGGTGACGGTATCGCCCGGGTGTCGGGCCTCCCCGACGCCGGTGTGAACGAACTCCTGGAGTTCGAGAACGGCGACGTCGGGCTGGCCCTGAACCTCGACGAGGACTCGATCGGAGCCGTGATCCTCGGCGACATCGAGACCGTGGAGGAGGGTCAGCCGGTCAAGGCCACCGGACGGATCCTCTCCATGCCCGTGGGCGACGCCCTCCTGGGCCGGGTCGTGGACGCCCTGGGCCACCCCATCGACGGCAAGGGGGAGATCAGCGGCGCCGTCGAGCGGCGGATGGAGATCCAGGCCCCGGGCATCATGGGTCGCCAGCCGGTGCACGAGCCCCTTCAGACGGGCATCAAGTCCATCGACGCCATGACCCCCATCGGTCGGGGTCAGCGCCAGCTCATCATCGGCGACCGCAAGACGGGCAAGACCACCGTGGCCATCGACGCCATCCTCAACCAGAAGGGTCTGGGGGTGAAGTGCATATACGTGGCCATCGGTCAGAAGGGCTCCACCGTGGCCCAGGTGGTGAACACCCTCGAGGAGTACGGGGCCATGGAGTACACGGTGGTGGTGGCCGCCCCGGCCTCGGAGGCCGCCCCGTTCAAGTACCTCGCCCCCTACGCCGGGTGCGCCATCGGCCAGCACTGGATGGAAAATGGCGAGCACGCCCTGGTGGTGTACGACGACCTGTCCAAGCAGGCCGAGGCCTACCGCCAGCTCTCCCTGCTGCTGAGGCGCCCTCCGGGACGAGAGGCATACCCCGGTGACGTGTTCTACCTGCACAGCCGCCTGCTGGAGCGTTCGGCCAAGCTGAGCGACGCCCTCGGATCGGGCTCCATGACCGCCCTGCCGATCATCGAGACCAAGGCCGGTGACGTCTCCGCCTACATCCCGACCAACGTGATCTCCATCACCGACGGTCAGATCTACCTCCAGGACGATCTGTTCAAATCCGGTGTCCGTCCCGCGGTGGACGTGGGCGTCTCGGTGTCCCGGGTGGGTGGCGCCGCCCAGGTCAAGGCCATGAAGTCCGTGGCCGGAACCCTCAAGATCGACCTGGCCCAGTTCCGCGACCTGGAGGCCTTCGCCACCTTCGGCTCGGAGCTCGATGCCGTGTCCAAGGCCCAGCTGGAGCGGGGCTACCGACTCACCGAGCTGCTGAAGCAGAACCTGAACTCGCCGATGCCCGTCGAGGAACAGGTGGTGACCATCTACGCCGGTACCAAGGGCTACCTCGACGAGATCGACGTGTCCGACGTCCACCGCTTCGAGGTCGAGCTGTTGGACTACATGAGGACCCGCCACGCCTCGATCCTCCAGGAGATCCGCACCACGGGGAAGCTCCCCGACGACGAGATCCGGGAGGCGGTGTCGTCCTTCGCCGCCCAGTTCGTGCCCAGCGCCGAACTCGGTGAGGACGAACCCACCGCGGCGGAGAACGAAGACGACGGGGAGAGCTGAGACACCATGGCCGGCGGTCAGGAGCGGATCCTCCGTAGACGAATCAAGTCCATCGAGGCCACCAAGAAGATCACCCGCGCCATGGAGTTGATCGCGGCCAGCCGGATCGTCAAGGCCCAGGCCCGGGTGGCGGCGGCCAAGCCCTACAGCGAGAAGGTCACCTCGGTGATCTCCCATCTGGCCGCCGGAGGAGCCGGACTCGACCATCCCCTGCTGCGTCGGCCCGAGGAGGTCTCAACCGTCGCCTACGTGGTGGTGGCCGCCGACCGGGGCCTGTGCGGTGGCTACAACACCAACGTCCTGAGGTCGGTGGAGCGGGCCATAGCCGCCGACCGCCAGGCCGGCCGGGACTACCGACTGCTGCTCTCGGGGAAGAAGGCCCGCAGCTACTTCGCCTTCCGGGATTTCGACATCCACGCCGACTTCCAGGGCTACTCCGACCAGCCCGCCTACGAGGACGCCCGGCGCCTGGCCCGGGTGGCCACCGACCTCTACGAGAAGGGGGAGGTGCAGGAGGTCCGTCTGGCCTACACCCGGTTCATCTCCATGGGCGTCCAGGAGGTCGAGGTGGCCCAGTTCATGCCCCTGGAGACCCCCGAGACCGCCCACGAGGAGGGCGAGGTGCCCGCCCTCTATGAGTTCGAGCCCAATCCCACCGTGATCCTCGAGCACCTGCTGCCCCGCTACGCCGACGCCCGTCTGTTCGCCGCCATGCTCGAGGCCTCGGCCTCGGAACACGCCGCCCGCCAGCGGGCCATGAAGGCGGCCACCGACAACGCCGAGGAACTCAAGACCACCCTGTCCCGCATCATGAACCGGGCCCGACAGGACGCCATCACCACCGAGATCATGGAGATCGTCGGTGGATCCGAAGCCCTCAGCCACGACCAGCACGACCTGGTGTCCGACGACCTTCTCGCCGACACCATCGAGGGTCATCTCGTCGAGCTGTTCTGAACCCGACACCGACCGCTCCCAGGAGAAAATCAGAATGACCATGACCGAGGAAGCGGCAGCCGCCGCCGGTGAGCTCAAGGAGGGCCGGGTCGTAGCCATCGCCGGACCGGTGGTGGACGCCGAGTTCCCCCGCGGCTCCCTGCCCGAGATCAACCACGCGGTCGAACTCGACGTGGAGGTCGAGGGCCAGACCCTGACCATCACCGGTGAGGTGGCCCAGCAGATCGGTCACAACCGGGTTAGGGTCATCTGCATGAGGCCGACCGACGGTCTCACCCGGGGTACACCGGTGAGGAACCTCGGCCGGGGGATCGAGGTGCCCGTGGGCGACGCCGTCCTGGGACACGTCTTCAACGTGCTCGGCGCTCCCCTCGACACCGAGGACATCGGGCAGGTGGCCGACCGTTGGGCCATCCACCGACCCGCCCCCGCCTTCGACACCCTCGAGCCCAAGGCCAAGATGTTCGAGTCCGGCATCAAGGTGATCGACCTGCTCGAACCCTACGTGGAGGGTGGCAAGATCGGTCTGTTCGGCGGTGCCGGGGTGGGTAAGACCGTTCTCATCACCGAGATGATCAACCGGGTGGCCTCCCAGCACGGCGGGGTGTCGGTGTTCGCCGGGGTGGGGGAGCGGACCCGTGAGGGCACCGACCTCTACCTGGAGATGGAGGAGTCAGGGGTTCTGGGCAAGACCGCCCTGGTGTTCGGTCAGATGGACGAGCCCCCCGGGGTGAGACTGCGGGTGGCCCTCTCGGCCCTCACCATGGCCGAGTACTTCCGTGACGTGCAGGGCCAGGAGGTGCTGCTCTTCGTGGACAACATCTTCCGGTTCGTGCAGGCCGGGTCGGAGGTCTCCACCCTGCTGGGCCGTATGCCCTCCGCCGTGGGCTACCAGCCCAACCTGGCCGATGAGATGGGTGAACTCCAGGAGAGGATCACCTCCACATCGGGCCACTCCATCACCTCCCTGCAGGCGGTGTACGTCCCCGCCGACGACTACACCGACCCCGCCCCGTTCACCACCTTCACCCACCTGGACGCCACCACGGAGTTGAGTCGTCAGATCGCCTCGCTGGGTATCTACCCCGCGGTGGACCCCCTGGCCTCCACCTCCACCATCCTCTCCCCCGAGGTCGTGGGCGACCACCACTACCAGGTGGCCCGTCGGGTGCAGGAGATCCTGCAGCGCTACAAGGAACTTCAGGACATCATCGCCATCCTGGGTCTGGACGAACTGTCCGAGGAGGACCGGGTCATCGTCGACCGGGCCCGCAAGATCCAGCGGTTCCTGTCCCAGCCGTTCTTCGTGGCCGAGGTCTTCACCGGCCTCGAGGGTGTGTGGGTTCCCGTCGAGGAGACGGTCGAGTCCTTCGACATGCTCTGTCGGGGTGACCTCGACGACCTGCCCGAGCAGGCCTTCCTGAACGTGGGCAGCGCCGAGGCGGCCATGGCCAAGGCCCGCGAGCTCGAGAAGAACAACTGAGCCGGCACCGTCCCGAGTCGAGGTACAACCAATGGCTTTGAAGGTAGAACTGGTCTCCCCCGAGAAGGTGCTCTGGTCGGGGGAGGCGACCCAGGTGGTCGGTCGCACCCTTGATGGGGACATCGCCTTTCTGCCCGGCCACGCCCCGTTCATCGGAGCCCTCGACATAGCGGCCCTGAGGATCTGGCCCGTCGGACACGATGAGCACAGTGGGGTCAAGGCCGCGGTCCACGGGGGTTTCGTGGAGGTCAGCGACGACGTCGTCACCATCCTGAGCGACGTGGCCGAACTGGCCGAGGACATCGACCTCGAGAGGGCCAAGTCGGCCTATGAGCGGGCCGGTGAGATCCTGGCCACCAACCACGCCGACGCCGAGGCCCTGGCCGCCCTCAAGCGGGCCCAGACCCGTCTGGGGATCCTCGACTACGCCTACGCCCCCTAGGCCACCCCACCCACCCCGATCTATGACCTCGGGGGACGCCCACAGAGACCCACCAGGTCAGAAAAGCAACCAAACCCCCTTTTCTGACCTCGGGGGACGCCCACAGAGACCCACCAGGTCAGAAAAGCTGGGCCGTGGGGCTCACAGATGGGGGGTGTCCGGGGGAACCGACCCTCAGTCGAAGGACAGGCTGGTGGTGTCCACGACCCGGCGGTAGTAACAACCGGGCCGGGTGGCGCCCGACTCATCACGGGTGTGGCAGGCCCCGCCCCTCACCGGCCGGACCCGGTACAGCAGGGAGTTCTGCTCACAGTTGACCCTCACCTCGACCAGTTCCAGGACGTCGCCCGAGGTGGCGCCCTTGTGCCAGATCTCGTTGCGGGAGGTCGACCACAGGACGGCACTCCCCCTCTCGAGGGTCTCCCGGAGGGCCAGTTCGTTGGCGTAGGCGACGTACAGGACCTCGCCGGTGTCGGCGTTCTGCAGGACGACGGGTACCACGGCCTGACCGGTGTTCGCCACCTGGGCCAGTTTGGTCCAGTCGATGGCCAGATGGGTGCCCTCCTCGAGGTCGTCGGGAGCGGGACGGGATTCGTCGGAGGCCATCGCTTCTCTCAGTAGTCGACGCTGGAGAACAGGTTCAGCTTCTCCAGGTTGTGGTGGGCACGTACCCGCCGAACGGTACCCGACTTGGATCTCATCACCAGGGAGTCGGTGATGACGCCGGTGGAATCGAACCTGACCCCCTTGAGGGTGTTGCCCTCGGTGATCCCGGTGGCGGCGAAGAAAACGTCGTCGGAACTCACCAGATCGTCGATGTCCAGGATTCTGTCGAGGTCGTAGCCGGCATCGAGGGCGGCCCGGCGCTCTGATTCGTCGCGGGGCCACAGACGACCCAGGATCTGGCCCCCCCATGCAC
>JALSTE010000001.1 GCA_026983855.1 Acidimicrobiia bacterium | reverse complement strand
CCGGTCACCGCCAAGCCGGCGGAGACCCGCATGGGGTCGGGCAAGGGCAACCCCGAGCACTGGGTGGCGGTGGTCAAGCCCGGGCGGATCATGTTCGAGCTGGGTGGAGTGGACGAGAAGCTGGCCAAGGAAGCCATGGAACGAGCCATCCAGAAGCTTCCCATCAAGGCTCGCTTCGTGAAGCGGGAATTGGAGATCTGATGCGTGCATCCGAACTTCGTGAGTTCGAGGACGACCAGCTCCTCGAGCGGTTGGCCGAGTTCAAGCAGGAACTGTTCAACCTGCGCTTCCAGTTCGCCACCGGCCAGTTGGAGAGCGCCGGTCCCATGACCGGAATCAAGAGGGATATCGCCCGCATCCACACCGTGCTGAGAGAGCGCGAGATCGCCGCGGCCGAGGCCATGGCCCGGGCGGAGGAGAGCTGATGAGCGACGAGACGAGCACCGAGGAGCGGGGCAACGCCCGCAAGATCCGCGACGGCCTGGTCGTGTCCGACTCCATGGACAAGACCATCGTGGTGGCGGTGAACCAGAGGGTGCGCCACCCGCGCTACTTCAAGACCGTGCAGAGGACCAAGAAGCTCTACTGCCACGACGAGACCGGCGACGCCAAGGTGGGGGACCGGGTCCGGGTCCAGGAGACCCGGCCGCTTTCCAAGACCAAGCGCTGGCGTCTGGTGGAGATTCTGGAGAGGGCCCGATGATCCAGCAGGAAACCCGCCTCAAGGTGGCCGACAACAGCGGGGCCAAAGAGGTTCTCTGCATCAAGGTGCTGGGCGGTTCCCGGCGTCGCTACGCCACCATCGGCGACATCTTCGTGGCGACGGTGAAGGACGCCATGCCCGGGGCCGCGGTGAAGAAGGGCGAGGTCGTGCGGTGCGTGGTGGTCCGCACCCGCAAGGAACGGCGTCGGCCCGACGGCTCCTACATTCGATTCGACGAGAACGCCGCCGTTCTCCTCAACCCCAATGACGAACCCCGCGGAACCCGCATCTTCGGCCCCGTGGGACGTGAGCTGCGTGACCGCAAGTTCATGAGAATCGTCTCTCTGGCGCCGGAGGTGCTCTGAGATGAAGATCAAGAAGGGTGACATCGTCGAGGTGCTCACCGGCAAGGACCGGGGGACCCGGGGCGAGGTGATCGCCGTGTATCCCAAGAAGGGGAAGGTGCTCGTGGACGGGGTCCACGTGGTCAAGCGCCACACCAAGCCCACCCAGGCCAATCAACAGGGTGGGATCATCGACAAGATCCTCCCGATCGACGCATCCAACGTGGCCGTGGTCTGTCCCTCCACCGACAAGGTGGGTCGGGTCGGCTACCGCTTCGAGGGTGATGTGAAGGTGCGATTCCACAAGGCCTCGGGCGAGGAGCTGTCATGAGCACCTCACTCAAGCCCCGCCTCCGGGAGCGCTACGACACCGAACTCAAAGCCGCCCTGCTCGAGGAGTTGGGGCTGGCCAACGTGATGATGGTGCCCCGCCTGGAGAAGATCGTGGTGAACATGGGGGTGGGTGACGCCCTCACCAACCGGAAGATCCTCGAGGGGGCCACCCAGGATCTGGCCGTCATCACCGGTCAGAAACCCGTGGTGACCCGGGCCAAGAAGTCCATAGCGGGATTCAAGCTCCGCGAGGGCAACGCCATCGGCGCCAAGGTGACCCTTCGGGGTGACCGGATGTGGGAGTTCTACGACCGACTGGTGACCCTGGCCATTCCCCGAATCCGTGACTTCCGCGGACTGTCCAGCCGATCATTCGACGGCCGGGGCAACTACACCTTCGGGGTCAGCGAACAGCTCATCTTCCCCGAGATCGACTACGACAAGGTCAATCAGGTCCGGGGCATGGACATAACCATCGTGACCACCGCAACCAACGACGACCACGGGCGGGCGCTGCTCGTGGCTCTCGGATTCCCGTTCCGTCGGGAGGGGCAGAACTAATGGCCAAGAAGGCACTGATAAACAAGCAGCAGAAGACGCCGAAGTTCAAGGTCCGGGCCTACACCCGGTGCCGCAAGTGCGGTCGTCCCCGCTCGGTGTACCGCAAGTTCGGCCTGTGTCGGATCTGCCTCCGAGAGATGGCGCACCGGGGCGAGTTGCCCGGTGTGACCAAGGCGAGCTGGTGAGGGGAGACGGCCGATGACGATGACCGACCCCATCGCCGACATGCTGACCCGCATCCGCAACGCCAACACGGCGCTCAAGGATGACGTGTCGATGCCGGCCTCCAAGCTGAAGGTGGCCCTGGCCGAGGTACTGGCCGAGGAGGGCTACATCGACGGGTTCGAGGTGGCCGAGAACGAGGGCCGTCCCCAACCCACCCTCAAGATCGACCTCCGGTACACCCCCGACCGGGAGCGCACCATCTCCGAGATCAAGAGGGTCTCCAAGCCGGGTCTGCGGGTCTACCGCAAGGCCGAGGCCATCCCCCGGGTACTGGGTGGCCTGGGTATAGCCGTACTGTCCACGAGCCAGGGGCTCATGACCGACCGGGAGGCGCGCAAGCGTCGGGTCGGTGGTGAAGTCCTCTGCTACGTCTGGTAGGGGATCGACGATGTCCAGAGTAGGAAACGCCCCCGTGGCCATTCCCTCAGGGGTCGAGGTGTCGGTCTCCGGCGACCTGGTGACCGTCAAGGGTCCCAAGGGTGAGTTGCGTCAGCAACTCCCCGAGGTGATCACCGCCGAGGTCGAAGGTTCCGAGCTGAAGGTGTCCCGGGCCGACGATGAGCGTGAGAGCCGGTCCCTCCACGGGTTGATGCGCTCCCTGATCAACAACATGGTGCTGGGAGTGTCGGAGGGTTTCGTCAAGGAGCTCTCCATCGTGGGGGTCGGCTACCGGGCCCAGGCCAAGGGCAAGGATCAGATCGAGCTGGCCCTGGGGTTCTCCCACCCGGTTTCGGTCAAGGCCCCCGAGGGAATCGAATTCGAAGTACCCGAACCCACCCGCATCAGGGTGCTCGGGATCGACAAGCAACTGGTCGGCGAGGTGGCGGCGGGGATCCGCGCCCACCGCAAGCCCGAGCCCTACAAGGGCAAGGGTGTCCGCTACCGGGACGAACACGTCCTGCGCAAGGCCGGCAAGGCCGCCAAGTAGGCGAGGTCTGATCACATGAGCAACAACCAACACGCTCGCCGCCGACGTCACCTCCGGGTTCGTAAGCGGGTCACGGGCACCCCCGAGAGGCCACGCCTGGCCGTGTTCCGGTCCAACCGGCACATCTCGGCCCAGATAATCGACGATGTGTCCGGACGGACTCTCGCCGCGGCGTCGACCCTCGAGTCCGACGTCCGTCAGGCGGGTGGCACCTCCAACATCGACGCCGCCGCCCGGGTCGGTCGACTGATCGCCCAGAGGGCCGAGGCCGTCGGAGTCAAGAGGATCGTGTTCGACCGGGGTGGAAACAGATACCACGGGCGGGTGGCTTCGGTCGCCGACGCCGCCCGCGACAGTGGACTGGAGTTCTGATGGCGAACGGTCAACGAAGCGGCGGCGGTCGCCGGAACAACGAGCGCGAGACGAGGGATCGTCACGGGCGCGACAGCGACGGCCTGAGGGAGTCACGGGTCATCGACATCAACCGCGTGGCCAAGGTGGTCCGTGGTGGTCGCCGTTTCTCATTCACCGCCCTGGTCGTGATCGGTGACGGGGCCGGAAGGGTGGGACTGGGCTACGGCAAGGCCAAGGAGGTGCCCCTGGCCATCCAGAAGGGCACCGAGGAGGCCAAGCGGAACCTGTTCTCCGTACCCCTCGCCGGCTCCACGATCATCCACCCCGTGGTCGGCATCCTGGGGGCGGGACGGGTCATGCTCAAGCCGGCCGCTCCCGGTACCGGTGTCATCGCCGGAGGTGCGGCCCGGGCCATCCTCGAGGAGGCCGGAATCCACGACGTCCTGGCCAAGTCCCTGGGCTCGTCGAACCACATCAATGTGGCCAAGGCCACCATCGCCGGACTGAAGAGCCTGCGCCGTCCCGACGAGATCGCCCGCCTGAGGGGTAAGTCGGCCGACGAGATCATCCCCAAGGGTCTGTTGCGGGCCTACCGGGAGACCCAGCGTGGGGGAGCGGCCCCCGAGGCGCGGGAGGCTCGATCGTGAGCGATCTCCGTGTCACCCAGGTCCGTTCCTCCATCGGATCCAAGCCCAAGCACCGGGGCACCCTCAGGGCCCTGGGCCTGGGTCGGATCGGCAAATCGAACACACTTCCCGATCGCCCCGAGATCAGGGGAATGATCCGCAAGGTCGCCCATCTCGTGACCGTGGACGAGGAGAGCTGACATGCTCAAGCCCCATGACCTGAAGCCGGACCCCGGGGCCAAGCGCCCGCGAAAGCGGGTGGGCCGAGGTATCGCCGGCAAGGGCGGCAAGACCGCCGGCCGTGGCACCAAGGGCACCAAGGCCCGCAGCAAGGTCCCGGTCTGGTACGAGGGTGGTCAGCAGCCCCTGCAGCGTCGGTTGCCCAAACTCAAGGGTTTCACCAATCCCTTCCGGGTGGAGTACCACGCCGTCAATCTGGACGTGCTGGGCCAGACCGGTGTGGATGAGATCACCCCCGAGGTACTCCGCGAGCGGGGCCTCATTCCCAAGAAGTGCCTGATCAAGGTACTGGGGCGGGGTGAGATCAACCGGGCGGTCACGGTACGGGCCCACGCGGTGTCCAAGTCGGCCGAGTCCGCTATCACCGAGGCCGGGGGTACCGTGGAACTGCTGCCCCTCCCGTTCGGAGGCCCGCGTCCGCCGGCCAAGGGAAACCAGCACACCAACCGCTGATATCCACCGGCTCACACGGCCGACCGCCACCAAGTCCCGACGGGAGTCGCCATGTTGACCAGCATGCGCAACATATTCCGGGTCCCCGACCTGCGAAACAAGATCGTGTTCACCATCGCGGTCCTGGCGCTCTACCGCCTCGGATCCCAGGTTCCGGTGCCCGGAATCGATTTCGACGCCGTGATCCAGTTGCGGGACAGCGCCGAGCAGACGGGCGGGGTGCTGGGCATCCTGAACCTGTTCTCGGGCGGGGCCCTCACCAACTTCGCCATCTTCGCCCTGGGGATCATGCCGTACATCACGGCCTCGATCATCATCCAGATCCTGACCGTGGCCATACCCAAGCTGGAGGAACTCCAGGAACAGGGCGCCGTCGGCCAGCGCAAGATCACCCAGTACACCCGTTACCTGACCCTGGTGATCGCCTTCCTCCAGGCCACGGGTATCACCTTCGTCTTCGGTCGCGGTGGTGGTGGCCGCCTCGGAAACACGGCGGGGATCAGCGTCCTGCCCAACTTCACCATGGGCCGTGTACTGCTGGTGATCATCTCCCTGACGGCCGGTACCGCCCTGTTGATGTGGATGGGCGAGCTGATCAGCCAGAGGGGGGTGGGCAACGGTATGTCCCTGCTGATCTTCGCCTCGGTGGTCTCCTCCCTTCCCTTCGATGGGGCCCGACTGAGGGCGGTGAACGGAAACCTCTATCTGTTCTTCGCCGTGGCCGTGGCCATCGGGTTGATGGTGGCCATCGTGTTCATCGAGCAGGGTCAGAGGCGGATCCCGGTGCAGTTCGCCAAGAGGGTGGTCGGACGGAGGATGTACGGAGGTCAGTCCACGTACATCCCCCTCAAGGTGAACCAGTCCGGCGTGATCCCCATCATCTTCGCCTCATCGGTGCTGTTCCTGCCGGTGCTGCTCTCCAACGTGGTCAACGTGGACTGGGTGCAGGCCATCGTGAACGACTACCTGACCCAGCCCGACAACATCGTCTACATCATCGTGTTCGGACTGCTGATAATCGGGTTCGCCTACTTCTACACGGCGATCACCTTCGACCCGGTGAAGCAGGCTGACAACATACGCAAGCAGGGTGGCTTCATCCCCGGGATCCGTCCCGGTCCCCAGACCGAGAGGTACCTGGCCCGGGTGCTGAACCGCATCACCCTGCCGGGG